>NZ_JBXYJF010000011.1:0-93532 GCF_057396245.1 Psychrobacter sp. CX16 | reverse complement strand
CTTCTGCTTCTTTTAATATCGATACGATTTGGGTCTCAGTCATTCGTTTGCTCATATCAAAACTCCTTATGGGTATTTTATAAGAAATTCTACGTTTGAGCTGTGTTATTTTAGGGGATAGTTACAACTGCTTTGCCCGTTCGCAAGGCGAGATCTGTGCTCGAGTGAGGCTGATGCTAAAATCGCCCCAGACATTGTTGCAAACCTAGTCAAGGTCTAGACATTAACTACGGTTTACGCCTAGTCTGAAACAATTTTAGCTATCAGCAGTGCTAATTTGCGAATGTTCCACACGCCCTAAGCTTACCATTATTAATACAGATAACTGCGCAATAAATAGTGAGATGTAGAGCACTGTTAAAATATTAAGCAAGACAGAATGAGACTATCTTTTTTATTATAGCAAAGCTTGGGTTAAACTAGAGGCCGTCTGCGTTCACAAATAATTATTGCCCAAAACCAAACTATCCTATCAGAGTAAGAAGAGTTATCTTGAATAAGTTATTGACCAAATTACCAAATCTGCCTACCAATGTTATCTTTACCGGTGTTGCGGGTACCGGAAAAACGCACCGTTTGCTTGCTATTCAAAAGCTTTATGACGAGTCTATTGATGCGCCATGGGCCCAGTGGCGGTTGCAGCAAATAAGTCATTATGGTTGGTGCGATGTGGTGTGTACGGTTCTATTGTTAGAAAATCGGATGATGACCGTGCCGGAGATGATGCGCCATCCATTAATCCAAGATAAGGCCGCAGCAAACAAACGTAATGATAATCTTAATCAGACGGTTTGGGTGCAGCTTAACAAACATGCTCACCCCGATTCAGTAACGGTTAATACCACTCAGCGCTCAGCAAACTACTACTTTGATAAAACCGAGTCTAGCCAGTGGTTTTTACTCGATGAGGTGATACCAACACTTAAGGATCGGCTTGCGGATTTGATGTCGCTTTACGATGAAAGCAGTCAACAGCAGTATGCCGAGCAGCATGTAGTGAGTCGTAGTAGCATGGTTAGCTTTCATCAATCCTATGGTTATGATGAGTTTGTGGAGGGAATTCGCCCGCGTATTAATCCGCAAACGGGTCAGATGCAGTATGAGATTCAGCCTGGTGCTTTTTTGAGCCTGTGTGCCAAAGCCAGTGCCGACCCTGAGCATCGTTATGCGATGCTCATCGATGAGATTAATCGTGCCAATACTGCTCAAGTTTTCGGTGAGCTTATGAGTGTGATTGAGCCGAGCAAACGGGCAGGTAGTAGCACGCCGATGACGGTACGTCTGACGTATTCAGGGCAGATGTTTAGCGTGCCTAGTAACGTAGATATTTACGCTACCATGAATACCCAAGATCAGTCATTGACAGTACTCGATACCGCTTTTAGACGTCGTTTTGATTTTATCCCCTGTTATCCTGATAGCAGCGTGGTTGATAGGATAAAAGATAACGAGGGTAATGAGATTGATTTGGCTCAAATGATGCGTGTGATTAATCAGCGGTTATCTGGCTTGTTGGGCAATGAGGCGCAGCTTGGGCAGTCTTATTTTATGAATATTACTACGGCCGCTGAATTAGCCAAACGCTTATATCAACAAATTATTCCACAAATTATGGAGTATGCTAAACACAGCGTCTCACCAAATCAGACGACTGAGATTTTAGTACAAGTATTATATGGCATCTCAACTAAGACGCTACTGGAAGTCGGTACAGCCAGTCTCTTTGCTAATACTGAGGTGGATAAGACAGATACTGATACCAATTCCTCAGAGCACGCTAATAGACTGCAATATGGCTATCAACAGCCTTTAGTTAGTGAGTCTGTCACATTGGCTGATGATTTTATTGAGATAGCGAGCGGCATAGACAGTCAGATTAATAAGGAGAATAGAGAGCAGAATATTTCTACTAATGCAGAAGAATCAGCTGAAAAAATAAATATCTATCTAACGGCAGCGCCTTATCAGCAGATGTATCGTTAAATTACAAATTGATGATAGCCGCTTAAATTATAGTTACTTAAATTATAGCCATTTGAATTATAGCTATTTAAACAAGACAGGCTCATGTTAATAACTCGATCAAAAGCATCTTTTAATACGCCTGCTGAATCTGTGATGAGCTGTTTGGAGAACGAGTGGCTAACCATCAAAGATTTTAGCCACAAAGACGACTTTGACTATCTGATTCAAAAAGAATTGCCTTGTTTTAACATTGAAGTAAAGCAGGGAGAGATAGTATTAAGAGTACGTCATTATCTGGCCAAAGTTATTCTGCCAAGTGGTGCGAGTCTTGAGATTTTACCCAAAGTAGGCATAACATCACTAAGAGGCCGCCACGCTCGCCAACACCATATAGTAAAGTCGAGAGGCTGGGTAGCACAGATGCTTAGTGATATAGCGAATGACTCGTTATACAAGTCGATAGCGGCTATTGAGTGGGGCAAAAGTGCTACCGATAACTTAGCCTATAACAAATTAGAGCTGCCAAATTTACCTCATACCATATTTAGCGACTCACAGCAGCCTTGGTACCAAGGACTGTTGAATATTGCTGAAGCGCAGATAGCAGCATCGGCGAAAATATTACCCAATCGCTATCAGACTCAGGTCAATAACAGTCCCAAAGCGCAAGGTAGGATTAACCTAAAAGCACAGCTCAAAAATAACTGGCATCGTCCGCATTATCTATACAGTGAGCAATCAGTCTTTGATAATGATAAATTACTATCGCAGTTTTTGGCGACAGGTTGGTCGCAGCTGCAACGTCTGCAAATAGATATTAATTTTCAAAGCTCTAAAGCTGCATTAATTAGCCATAATCCTTATCAAGGTATTCAGCGTTTGGCAGCTCGAGATTGGCTATCTAGCTATCAGCAGATCAGACAACAATCGGTAATATGGTCGGCGCAATTATCGTCTTATCAGCAGCAGACGCTTAATCAAGGGCTGCAATGGTGCTGGTGGCTGCTTAATCATATTTATAGTGATAAACAGAGTAATCAACAGGATATCTCTCTCTCATCGCATGCGCCAACCCCAGCGTTAATGATTAATATGAATACTGCGTTTGAGCGCTGGGTACTGGGTAAGTTGACCCGCTATGTTGAGCAGCAGCTGCCGGATAGCCATTTGGTTATACAGCCCACATTAGATTGGCTAATGAGCGTAGAGCAGGGGCAGACAGGTAGTCATGAGGCGTGTAATGTAGTGCAGCAGTTGATACCGGATGCGTGTATACGGTCTGCGGATGGGCGGGAGACGCACGTGATCGATGTTAAGTATAAAGCCGTGGATAAAATACAGGATGTCAGTGGCTCTGATTGGCAGCAATTATCTGTTTACCAACAGCGGTTGGGATGCGCGCATGCTTGGCTAATTTATCCTAAAAATAAAAATTTTAATCAAAGGCTTGACGTGAGCAGTCATTTCGACGAAAATAGGCGCCATCAACAGGACGGCAGCACTTTCATGAGTGTCATACCCTTCGATATGAAGCGGGGAGCCTTGTTAATATGATCGATTTTCAATTATTTCAAAAACTTTGCAAATTAATTGAAAAAGGTGTTGACAGGAAGAGGTTTTAATCCTATTATATGCACCTCGATAGCAATGACGCAAATGGTTAAGTTAATCATAACGTTATTGAAATTGTAATAAGTAAGATATCGGAGTGTGGCGCAGTTTGGTAGCGCATCTGGTTTGGGACCAGAGGGTCGTAGGTTCGAATCCTATCACTCCGACCACTTTTTTAATTAGAGCCTTACAGGCTTTTTTTTATGCTTTAAATACGACATTGAGTCATTATTTCAGTATATTTATTGCTATAATGAGATTGTGTCAGCACTATGAGCGCCTGTAGCTCAGTTGGATAGAGCATCTGCCTTCTAAGCAGGTGGTCGCAGGTTCGAATCCTGCCAGGCGCACCACTTTCGCCTGTAGTAACAAAATAAGGTATACTATACCTTACACCAATCAATTTATTGATTATGGCGGTTGTAGCTCAGTTGGTAGAGCCCCGGGTTGTGATCTCGGTTGTCGTGGGTTCGAGTCCCATCAGTCGCCCCAATTTATTTCTCTGCAGTATTCTCTCTATAAATTATCAGTTATTTATTTGCTAATCTGGCTATGCCACGATTGGTTTTTTTGTGTCTGTTATTTCTGCAATAGCCTTTCTATAAATATCTCTTTAACTTATCTATTATCATCTCGGCCTACTTCATAGATCGATAGCTTTAATAACACCTATCAACACCCATCTATCGTTAGAAGTGGTTTAAAAATAATATTATAGTCATCATACTCTCATAAACATATTTTAAGATAAGCGGTTACCACTTGCTCTTAAACGGCTGTGTTGTGTGGTAGCAATAATGCTATGATAAGCATATATGCAAAATAGTGTGAGTAATTTTATGGCAACCCCTTCAGTGACTGTTTCTGTTAAGAAAAACCCAAATCCAGCCACAAATACGACTGACAATGCCACTGAGAATCAGCCAAATGCTGAGGCTATTGCAGCGAAAGTCGAGCCTGCCGCTGCGCCAACCACCAAAGATGAGTTGATTGCGCTGTATCAGACCGATCCATTGCCAATTAATAATGCGGTAAATAGCAAAGAGCTTGAAAAAGTAGCTCAACAAAGAGTCGCTTTATATAACAGACAGCATCGCCGTACCGAGCTATTTTATACCGCAGATAATACCATTCGTCCTACCTATATGGTGCATTCGCTTAAATCACAGTTTGCCGAATATCAGCAGTATGAGATGGTACAGAAGCTTGATCAGCGCGGTATTTTAGATCTTGATAAAGTGGCAATGGCGTGGAAGCAAATACACGTCGTAGATGATTTGATCGCAGATATCGTACGTCATATGCCGGCGCAAAAGCCAGTAGGTTGGCAGCTAACTTCCGTCAATAAAAACCATCTGAAAGTTCCTACCGTGGGCCGCTTACGCGATACTAATAGTATTGCCGACCAAGGCAGTCTAACCAGTTATGTGTTGGGGCATTTTGGGGTAACTAGCTATACCTATGATCGTGCTTATTTTATCGGTCACGTGATGGGTTACTTATTTTGCTGCTATTATTTAGCGCATCTGTCTATCGCTTATGGCGTAACACCGTTGCCTGAGAAAACCGTGGTCAATTATTATTATACATCGTTAGAAACTGCCAAAATGGTGCGCCTGCTACATAATGTCGATGTGCATTGTAAGCGCCGTATTTATCAGCTAGCGGTATTATGCGCGCGATTAAGTGGTTATCAGCTTGATAAATATGTGGAGAAGCTGCTTATTGCTGAGGTTAACGAGTTTGATAAAAAGCAGCAGATTGCTCATTTAGATATGTTGTTAGTAAAAGGGTTGATGCCTGAGATGCCAGATATGATGGGTCTAAAAGATTTTCCTGGTGCGTTTGGCAATGACTAACCTCATCAAAATATCATTCAAGCAGCTATTTAATTTGTTCTTTTACGGGTTATAACATACTCATGCCTGCATACCATTACAAAGCGTTAGATACGGCTGGAAAAATCAAAAAAGGCGTGATGCAAGGTGATTCTTCACGTCAAGTCAGACAAGAGCTACGCGCCCAGTCGTTAATGCCGGTCAGCGTCGATGTGGTCGAGCAGGCCAATAGTAGTCAAGGTAATACCTCCTCACAAAAGCGGTTATCTGCCTATGACTTGGCGCTTGTTACCCGTCAATTATCGGTGTTATTAGCTGCGGCTATTCCCTTAGAAGAAGCGCTGGCTTCGGTAGCAAAACAGTCGCAAAAACCGCATGTAAAATCAGTGATGTTGTCTATTCGCTCTTTGGTGTTAGAAGGCCACGGATTGGCTGAAGCATTAGAGCGAGCGACTAATTTTCCTAAATTATATGTGGCAACCATTGCCGCCGGTGAGCGCTCGGGTCACTTGGATTTAATCTTAAAGCAGCTTGCGGATTACACTGAGAATAAATTTGCACTCCAAAAGAAAATCCAAGGTGCGATGATTTACCCCATCGTATTAATGGTGATGGCCTTAGCAGTTGTGATTGGCCTAATGAGCTTTGTGGTACCAAAAATCGTCAAGGTGTTTGAGCAATCAGAGCAAGCACTACCACTGATTACCCAAATTGTATTGGGGCTGTCTAATATTATTACGCAGTGGTGGTGGTTGATATTACTGGTGATAGCCATTGTGGCCACGCTACTATACCGTTTTGCCAAAACAGAGGTCGGTCAACACAGCTTAGATGGGCTTATTTTAAAAATGCCTGTGTTTGCCCGCTTATCAAAAAGTTTAAATGCAGCACGTTTTGCCAGTACGCTCTCTATTTTGGTACGCTCAGGTGTACCCTTAATCGATGCACTGCAAATTAGTGCGTCAGTCACAACCAATACTCATATTACCCAGACCATTAAAGCCGCCGCTGAAAAAGTGACGGAAGGTGCTAGCCTATCGAGCCAACTCGAACACTCTCCTTATTTTCCGCCAATGATGGTACAGATGATAAAAAGTGGTGAGAATTCAGGTGAACTTGAGGGTATGCTTGGCCGAGCAGCAGATATGCAAGAAGCTGAGGCCACAAACTTTATTAGTACCTTATTGGCATTGCTTGAGCCGCTGATGTTGGTGCTAATGGGCGTGGTGGTAATGATTATCGTGATGGCGGTTATGCTGCCGATTGTTAATATGAATGACTTGGCAGGTTAGCTACTAATTTAGAAAGCTTTAGATGGTAATAATGACCCATACCCCTGTTTGCACCGTCATTACTGTGGTAATATTTTTATCAAGTAGACCATTATTTAACCCTTATATCAGCCAATAAAGTAGAGAACTATGAAAATAAAAACAATGCTTCCTGTTACTGCGCAGCGTCAAGCCGGTTTTACCTTAATTGAAATTATGGTGGTTATCGTTATTTTGGCGATACTTGCCGGATTGGTTGTGCCGCGTGTTGTTGGTCAAAGCGATAAAGCACGTGTGGGCACCACAGAAACTATCTTATCGACAGTATCTAATTCACTCGATTCATACCGTATTGATAACGCACATTACCCGACGACTGCCCAAGGCCTTGATGCACTAATTACCCCACCTGCGGATGCAAAAAACTATCCAGAAGGTGGTTATATCAAAGGCGGCTATCCAACTGATGGCTGGGATAACGAATTACAATATGTGTCACCTGGTTCAGAGGGCCGCCCATATGATTTATTCTCTTTAGGCGCCGATGGTCAACAAGGCGGTGAAGGATTAGACGCAGATATTTATGCCACTCCTTAGAGTTGAGCTTAGTTAAAGCTTGGTTATTTAACTAGGATGACTAAATTGGATTAATATTAGCCTTTAGCAAGGTTATGTAACCAAAGTCAATTGTCCTATAACCAATAGATAGTAAACTAGCCAGCAAGGATAAGAATACTCTTTTGTGACTTTACCCCTCCTTTCTCCCTCCCTATAATAGAAATTGAGAGCAGACATCGTCGCTATCCGCATCTTGCGGGTAGCGACCATTTTTTATACCCTTTACGTTAGCCGCTTGGTTAAGGCATCTCTTTTTAATAGAGGCGACTGAGCGCTAGCCCCCCGTCTTTTATGAAGCGAATACGATGAAAAAAGTGAACGATAAAACAATACGCTATACAGGCCAGAAGCAAGTAGCTAAATCAGTCAGAACATTCAGTCGTTTAGGATGGATAGCATCTTTAGCTATCGCCTGTACGGTAGGGTCAAGTTTTATTGAGTCGGGGCATTCGCAAGCAGCAAGTCTGGGCGATTTGTTTTCTAGTAGCGCGACATCGAGCCAACCTAAGTTCTTAAAAGTGGAAGATGCTTTCTCCGTTAGCGCAGTTCAGCAAGGCAATCAGCTGACTGTTTCGCTTGATATCACACCCAAGCACTATATTTATAAAGACAAGGTGACGCTAAAGCTGCCTGAGGGTGTGACAGCGTCACCTTTTGAGTTCTCCCATCCGTCACAGTCTATTGATGACCCTACCTTTGGTAAGGTGGCCGTATTTAAGCAGCCACAAGTTACCGCTAAGACCACTTTAATTAATCAGACCGGTCAGCCTATCAATCAAGACGTTACTTTGACGTGGCAGGGCTGTGCGGATGCTGGGCTGTGTTATCCGCCGCAGCGTGAGACAGTGGCTCTAAAATTAGCTGCTGCAGCACCGGGTACTAAAACCGAAGAAAAGCCAAAACCTGCTGCCAAATCGGTCGCCAAGCCAAGTATAGCGCAAAAGCCGGTAGATAATGCGCAGTCAAACAAAAGCAATACGTCAGCGGCGACTAAAACGGCCACAGCGGTAGCGGCAAAAACGGCAGCCGATACCAAGGGTAATCAAAGTAACGATGAAGTATCTACGCAAGCGGACGCTCAGAGCGCTCAACAACAGTTAAATGAAAACACAGACACCAATACAGCAGCTTTAACCGATGACA
Source organism: Psychrobacter sp. CX16 (assembly GCF_057396245.1). Lineage (NCBI taxonomy): Bacteria > Pseudomonadati > Pseudomonadota > Gammaproteobacteria > Moraxellales > Moraxellaceae > Psychrobacter > Psychrobacter sp. CX16. The sequence goes on along the minus strand of NZ_JBXYJF010000011.1, from coordinate 85,086 downwards.
ATCAAAATCAAACCGAGGGGTTAGACGAGACGCTGGTTGAAGAGACAATAATTGAGAATGAAGCAGTAGCGACAGGGGATACCACTGACGCAAATACTTTGGTTCAAAATGCAGATTTGTCAGGTGATGGCTTATCTACTACAGATAAATCGTCGCTAAATGTGGAAGGCGTAGTCGATCAAGACCCCTTTGGCCTAGCAGAGCATCCTTGGTTGGCATTATTGCTGCTATTTTTGGCAGGTCTCGGTTTAGCATTCACGCCATGTGTGTTACCGATGCTACCGATTGTCAGTAATATTGTGGCGCGTCAGCACAATCCAACGGCCAGAAAAGGATTGATGCTCAGCGGCAGTTATGCCTTAGGTGTGGCCATTGCTTATGGTGTGCTTGGTGCGGTGATTGCTGTTTTTGGGCAGTCGCTTGGTATTATTGGCTGGCTTCAAAATCCGGTTATTTTACTGGCCTTTGCTGCAGTATTTGTGCTGCTTGCTTTATATATGCTCGATGTGATTCGCATACCTGTGCCCAATGTGATCAAACAAAAGTCACATGCGGTGAGCCAAGCAGGCGATAAATATTTAGGTAATAGTTTTGGTAGTTTTATTGCTGGATTCTTATCGGCATTGGTAGTATCACCTTGTGTTTCAGCGCCTTTATTTGGCGCATTACTTGCCGTATCAACAATCGGTAATCCGCTGCTAGGTTTCGCTGCGTTATTTATGTTGGGCTTTGGGTTATCTGCCCCTCTAATGCTACTGGGTATTAGCCAAGGTAATTTAATGCCGAAGGCAGGCGAGTGGATGAACTGGGTCAAGCAGGGCTTTGCGTTATTACTATTTGCTGTTGCGCTACTATTAATAGAGCGCGTTTTCATCAATCCAATGATGCTAATGCTTTGGGCTGCTTGGTTTATGGTTGTTGCCGGCTGGGTGTGGACATGGAAAGGCCAAGGTCAGCTCTTTAGCAAGCCAGTGGCTGTTATCTTAGGATTGTGGGCGACTATTATTTTAATTGGTGCTGCAGCCGGTAGTCATGATGCATGGCAACCGCTGCGTATTTTTAATCAACCCAACAACAGTCAGGTTCTTCAAACTCTACCTAACCAAACCACGTCGACATTGACGACAGGGGTGGCGTCTGCTGCACAGCCTTCTGACTTACACTTGACCCGACTGGATGATTTAATCCCTGTTATCGAGCAAAACGATAAAGTGCTGATTGATCTGACAGCAGAATGGTGCGTTGAGTGCCGTATTATGGATAAAACGTTATTTACCAATCGCCCTGCTGAGATGCGGTCTTGGCAATTGGTACGTTTGGATGTGACGGAGACCAACGCAGAATCTGCGCGTATTTTATCTGAACTGAATTTATTTGGACCGCCTGCATTATTGTATTTTGTGGACGGTCAATTAAAAGAACAGCAGGTCGGTACCGTAGAGCGAAGTGACTTTGAGAAAACATTGCGTAGTCTGTAGTAATGCTTATCATTCACGAACGTCTAATTAACATGGCTTGATATTTACATAATCTTACATTATATTACGTGTTCAGATGAGGGTGATATAATGGTTTTAAAAAGTAGTCATAGTTATACAAATAACGCTAATAATAACAATATTATTTTCTCATTGAGCGGCTGCTTATCTCTAATGACAAAGGTATCAACAAGCCTCTTTTTGATGTCAGCACTACTATTATCAGGGTGTGAGCAAAATACGACAGAGGTACTTGGGTTAAATTCGGCAGAATTAGAGACACCTGCTATCAATCCTATCGAGTTAGAGTTTGATTCGATAGGAAATTTAAAACCTAATTCAGAATATAATGAGAGCTCGATTACTTTGCCTATCTCTTGCCGCAATGACAATATTATTGCTGCCTACAACAATAAACAGTCCTCTATTCAAGTTAAAGGCTGCGGCAATGTAAAAGCGGTACTCAGTGATGATACCGAGGGAAGCCGTCATCAACGCTTCATAGTAGAGCTGGATAATACAAAACCAAAGCACACTGTGCTGATTGCCCATAATATTGATTTGGCGCCGCGAGTTGCAGGACTTACGCAAGGTGATGATATTGTGTTTTATGGTGAGTATGAATACAATGAGCAAGGCGGCGTTGTTCACTGGACCCATCATGACCCTGCAGCAAGACATCAACATGGCTGGATTGAGCGAGAAGGTAAGCGCTTTCAGTAGTAAAACAGGTGTTAATTCTAGTGTAAAGGGTTAGGCTTTATGCTAGTGCGATATTCATTATCCTATCAAAATAACCCCTCTTTTTTCTCGCTATTTAAAGGTCTGTCAGCGGCATAATGATTTAACAAGTTAGCGCCTAGCTACTTGGTTTACTCATACCTCTTTGGTTTACCTTATTTTCAATAGCAAAACGATGACTTTACAATATTTATCAGGAATAGGCATGACAAATCTGCAGCCTTTAGCACCAAGTTTCAAGAACAAACTTCCACGTATCAACCATTTAACTCTATCAATAGCTGCTGTATGTCTTGCACCTGCATTAGCTATGACAGTAGCAAATGCTGCGGAGGCTGAGAAACCTCAGTTGACTGTAGATAGCTTTATGCAATGTGCCGAATTAAAATTGGGAGCAGCACGATTGGCCTGTTATGACAAAACAGTAAATGGTCAAGAGAGCACAGTAGGCCGCAAAAAGTACCCGTTAGACTTATCTCGCACCGTAAAAGCATCGTTTAGCGATTTACGTCCAACCCCTGTTATTGCTGATGATGCAGATAACTTAAGTGCAGATGGTGAGATTAATCCAGGCGCGCCAACGGAAGAAGGCAATGCGCGTTTAGCAAAAGCGGGCGTTACCGTTGATGATTTTGCCGCTTATACGCCTTTAAGCTTGGCCTACGACTTAGACCAAAACAGTGAGCTTGGTACGTGGCGTGTCAGACCACATGATTCTATTTATTTCATGCCAGCGTTTGCACACTTTGATCCAAACCGTACACCACATTCACCAACGCAGGACCCAACCCCAGATGAGCTTCAAGACTATGGTGAACAATATGATGATTCATTGGAGTTGAAAGCTCAGATATCATTGAAAACCAAAGTGGCGGAAGATTTGTTTGATACCAATGCTGACCTTTGGTTTGGTTACACTCAGCAAATGCATTGGCAGGTTTATAACGAAAAATACTCACGCCCGTTCCGTGCCACAGACTACATGCCTGAGATATTCATAACTCAGCCTGTACGAATGGACCTGCCTTTTAATGGTCGTCTACGTATGTTAGGTGCCGGTGCGATTCACCATTCAAATGGCCAATCAGATCCTCTATCACGTTCGTGGAATAGACTGTATTTGATGGGCGGTGCGGAGTGGGGCAAGTTGACCTTAATTCCAAAAGTCTGGACTCATATCAAAGATTCTGACAAAGGCGACAACCCAGATATTACTGATTACTATGCCCATGGTGAGCTAAAAGCACTTTATGACTTTGGTAGAGGCGAGTCTTTAGCGGCAACAGGTCGTTATAATATCGAAGAGGGTAATGGTGCCATTGAGCTGAACTATACTTATCCTATCACGCGCGACCTACATGGCTTCTTCCAGATATTCCATGGTTATGGCGAATCTATTATCGATTATAACGATAAAACAACAGCCGTTGGTGTTGGTATTTCACTAAACGACTGGAAAGGCTTATAATCGATTTTAGCAGCGGTGTACCCGCCTTCTATGCCTTTGGCATGTGGCGGATACAGTATTTACAGCGCCAGTGTTGTTTATGCGGTATTAATAACAAAGCCACTGCTGAGCACAATAATGAGTCTTTAAGCCGTGATAAGTCCTCTTTTAGGTTGATTGCGGCGTTGGTTTGCCACGCCTGTCACAACGAGACAGTATGGCGACCATCTGCAAATTTTTTATATTTAAAAGAGCCTAATAGAGCCTCTCCATTAGGCTCTTCTTTTGCCCAAAATTCGACCTCTCATACCTCAAATCATCTCTCAGAGCTAAGCGTTCAAGCAGCAACGATTCACAGCGGATATATGCGTGCTGCGCTTATTGCCTTTAAATATCAAGAGCAGCTAAGTGCCCTGCCTATTTTGGTTCACGCGCTGCGTCAATTACCCAAGCCTATTGGCTGTGATGCTAATAATAGTGTGATTTTACCAGTGCCGACGACAGGTAATCGCTTGGCCAAACGAGGCTTTAATCCGACCATTATCTTAGCGCATTATCTATCGAGGCATTGGCAGATTCCACTATGGCTTGGTGTGGGCCGCAGTGATGATGCGGTGAATCAACAAGGCCTTGATCGGCGAGAACGACAGCAGAATATGGATAACGCATTTCATCTGACCTCACGTTTACCTACCAATAAAAAACTGCTTTTATTCGATGATGTCATGACCACCGGCACCACGTTATCAGCATTGGCATTGAGCTTAACGAAAAGCAGCCCATCCATTGTCTTATCGGCATATACCTTAACCAGTGGTAAATAAGCCGACATTTAACAGTCAAAGCAGTTATGCTACAGCACTGTGCTTTTTCATTCCGATAAATGGACAGGTGCTTGGTACCAAAGACGATAGGATAGGTAGGTATTAGTTGGCAATGAGAGGTGATGATATTAGGGACAGCAGTAGGGTTAAAGGATTTACGCTGATTGAAATGATGTTGGTGGTGACTGTTATTTCGATATTGTGTCTTATCGCTTATCCCAATTATCAAGATTATTCTAAGCTAAATGCTCGTACTGTAATGATGACGCAGTTACAAAATCAGGCCAGTCATATTCATAGACAGAAGTTGATACGAGCGAGTGATGTTCAGTTAACGTTGCAAGCAACAGATGATGCAAGCTTGTATAGCGTGTCTCTTACTCACTTAAGTGACACTCATTGGATACTGATAGCCATACCCATTGAGGGCAGTAATATGAGTGGTGATGGTATCCTAAGCATAGATGCCTTTGGTCAAAGATGTCACCGAACTCAGTGTGGTAATGGTAATGAATGGCGCTGATTGATAATCTTCTATATTAGGATGAATAATCTATTTGTATTTCGACGACAAAGCATAAGCAACCAAATCAGCAATCAGACAAGCAGTCGGGCTTGGGACTAGTGGAAGTATTGGTGTCTTTGCTGTTACTTGCGGTTGCAGCACTAGGATATGCAGCGCTGCAAATTCAAACGTTGGGCGCAACAGATGATGCGTTAATCCGTACTCAGTCTATAACCTTATTACACTCTGCAGCAGAACAGATTCGCATCAATGCCGTCGATAATGTCATTAATCAAACGCTAATCAGTCAGCAATCCTTTAATAATACATCTGCTAATGAAACCGCCTCTGACGTTCTTGCTCACTATGCTAAGCAGTTTGCGATTGAACCCTCTGTATCCACTGATACTGCGTTAACTTCCATAGATTGCCAAAATCAGCCGTGTCTACCTAAAGATAGGGCAACTTATGATGTACTCGAATTAAAAGCCCGCGCAGCGAATATTGGTGTGACGTTAGGACTGGTGGCTTGCCCTAATGGTCAGGTTACAGCTAATAATACGGCTATCTCTAGCTACTGTTTGGTTGCCGCATGGAATGCAACCACAGCGACCCGAGGCGATACAAGCCAAGACTGCTTTGAAGCCCAATTGGGTGGTTATAGTAAAGAGGCAGACTGCGTGTTTATGGAGTCATACTAAAGGTGGCTAGTCACTTAAAACCGGCCGACCTTGTAAAGTCTGCACATGGATTTACTTTAGTTGAGCTGCTGATTTCACTGGCATTAGGATTACTGATAAGCGGTGCGGCTTTGGCTTTGTTTTTAGAAAGTGCAAACAATAAACGAGCTCAAGAAAGCGTGGATGATATTCAAGATGCGGCAGTATTTGGTTTGCATTATCTAGAAAAAGAGATTGCCATGGCGAATCTAGGTGCTTATCGCCCGATGAGCGCCAACTCGCCGGCAACTGGGCTGCTGCTATCGACTTCCATAGCATCCGGTTCACAGTTTATCGGCAATCTAGCAGGCTTTGGGCATCAGCAGAAATTTGCTGCATTGGTCTCAAGCAGTAATAGCCATCCTTCAAATACAAAACTGCAAAATAGTGATCAGCTAACCATTCAATATACAGCACCTTTTGAGATGGCAAATTGTGAAGGCGCTATCGTGCGTAAAGGGCAGGTTGTGGTAGAGCGCATTTTCACGCGTGAAGCGACTGATGACTCGACCAATGAACTGGTACTGGCATGTAACGCAGGTACTTATGATAGACCGGTTGCTATAGATAGTCTTGTGACCAAAACAGATCAATATTCCGTCACTGCAACGCAGCTATTACGTAAATTAAATTCACGCAGGAAAGGCAGCGTACTAATCAATCGAGTGGATTATTTTACGGTAAAGCTGGGTGTTATGAGTAAGCAAGGTCTGCAATATATGACTATTAATGAGTATTGCGGTGGCGGCTGCGATACGCTCGATGAAATAAAAAGGCCTGTGGCGCAAGGTGCCATAGTGGCGATTAAACTGGGCATGATTGTTCGAAGTAGATACCCAGTGGGCGCTCAAGGTGACAATAAATATCGAGTATTGGGTGAGGATGTGGTTTTAGACACGAGCAAAACAGAGAATAAATATACCCGCCGAGTATTAGAAAAAACCATCCGATTAAAAAACAGCGTGCAGCCTACCCATGCGTTCGCTGCTTCCTACAGGCAGGGCAGTCAATATGAATAATGGCCTATTCACATTGCCTAACCGTCAATTGGGTGCGACCTTAATAATCGTATTAATTATGCTGTTGTTTTTGGCCATTATCGCCAGTATTAGCATACGTAATAGCCAGACAGCGTTAAAGGTAACCACTGCCGCGCAGGTGCAGCAGCTACTCATGCAATCCTCAGATTTGCCTCTGGCTCAGCTGCATATGGCAGGTATCACGATAGCATCCCAAGCGTCAAACCTGACGCTATTAGAGCAGATGAGTACTGATGCACTTGGTCCGATTCAGGTGTGGCAGCGTCAGGGGCTGTATAAACATGCAGAATACGCCCTGTGTTATCAGCCGGTGCAGCGGAATAATTTATATCAAACCAATCAGCATCGTATTTTATTGAGTGCTGATGGCAGTCGCACGCTCGGTAAACATGATGGCTATTGTCATATTGCCAGTGGCAATAGCACCTATTACACCAGTGCCCGTAAAACAGTGGCTACCCAAGTGTCGCTTAGTCAGGTTTTACCGAATGAAGTAAGCAGCGAGAATATTGAGTCGCTGCCATTTCAAAGTACTGCCGAAGGTGTTGATGAAGAAACAGTTAATGGCGCAAGTAGCCTACGCATAAGAGCGGTTGTCAGCTCTGTACTACCCATTATGGCCAATCGTAGCAGTCTTAAACAGATTGACGATTGTTTTAAATTAGCAGCAGGCAGTCTGGCCGGTAATGAGATTAATAACAATCAAATCCACTGCTTAAACAACACCGATGCGCCGAATATTATCCAAGTACAAGACTATATATATCACAGCAATTTTGAATAGCAGACAGGGAGACAGTCGCATTATCAGCAAAATTTGTAGTGTTTTCAAAACATTAAGAGTGATGTTTGGGATAAGTGTGCCCGTATTGGCAACCTGTGTATTCATCTCTGCTAGCTTTGCCGCGAACCATCAAGGCGATTTGGTGATTTATAAAGGCGGTCTACCTGTTGGCCCAATCGGTGAGCAGTTACTTAGGCCGCAACCACCCTCTGGCAATGCCATTTTATTGATGCTGGATATGAGCCCTATTGAGGGAGAAGCTTTAAGTACTGAGTTTCATGCACGAAAAGCCAAAATGATAAGTACGGTTAAGCTCTTAATTGAAGACACAGGCGAGAATCGACTTAGTGAAGATACCCTAGTAGGTCTCGGCAGTTATCCCAATAGTAGGCCAAGCACGGCGAGTATCCATGTTTCTGTCGGACGTTTGGGCCCTATAGGCTCAGCACATCGACAAAGGTTGCTGATCTCTGTTAATCAACTACAAAATACAGATGCTATTGGCTCTATGTCAGCCGCTTATTCCGAAGCGGGCATGTATATGATGGGAACAAAGCAAGATAATAATACTGCACCTAATTATCGGGTCTGTCGCCCCAATGCAGAGTTAGCAACATCGGCAAATCCTTATCTCTCTTATAGTACATTTGATAATCAAAATAGCTCGTTAGCAGAATCTGCTGTTGTGCAACATGCCGCGATATTTTTTATGACCTCTGGTATGCCGTCAACAAGTCTACCTTTACCGCTTGCTGCTATTCGTCAGTCTTTGAGTCCGCTTTTGCAAACGGGAGCGGCTGAAAGTGATATTAATAGTAATCCATTAATGGCTCAGGTTGAGCTTATGACGTCGGCTAGTAGTATTAGTAATCAGAACCTCTGCAGCTTTAGTTCATTGATAAGTTCACCGCAACAACATTGGCAGTGTATGAGTGAGTATGCCAAACGTCTAAATTCCACGAGCAATCCAAGTAGTCGTGCTATTAATACCGGTGTTTTTGTTATTGCGCCCGATAAGATAGTGATGAATAACAACAGCTGTAAAGTGACGAGTATCAACAGCCCGTTATCAAATACTAGTAGACAGCTGCAGATAACAAACTATCAAAATGCCTGTCAATTGGGCAGTCGTCAGGTAGGGGGTGGCGGCTTTTATATTACTGACCTAGACATCAGTAATCGCAGTATTCAAACTTTTGCGGATGCCATCAAGCAGCGTTCAGAAAGCTTAAGTAGCTTGTCCATGAAGCCGGCAGGTATGTTAGCCAGTGGCTCCATGAGTGTACCAGCTAGCCCGTTAGGATCTGGCGAACTCATGACGCAAGGATTTATGCCAATGGTAGTGCCTAATTTGGGAGCCGGAAAATCTCAGTGGCAAGGTGGACTACAGCGATACATCGATAGTTATCAGGGCTACATGACTGAGCAAGGTGAAAGGCCTTCTCAAGCAACGTCTCGACTGATGCAAGGTGTGAACGCTGGTTATGGTTTATCCGAATCATCTATCACTGGTTTAGAAACAGATAGTCATGCACAAGACACCAATGCAGTTTATCTCAGCCGATCACAGACAGGCAGGTTAACAAAAATAGATCCAGCTATGTCCTCGATTAGCCGTGTTCGATTGTTTTCTGACATTACTGATACGGTTACCTCTAAAGATATTTTATTACAGCGGCTGCTATTAAATTATATGGGTTATTCCGTCGATAATTATCATCCTGAGAGCACAACGGATAGTCAAATACGGTTAAGCAAAATACCCAATCCATCTAATGACATAGCACTAAATAGAGGCGCAGTAATTCATTCAACACCAGTCTCTTTTGCTGCAAAAGCCACACTAGATGAAGAAGGTGGAGACTATGTTGCTGACAACCAATATCTATTATTTGGGGCAATGGATAATGCATTACATGTAATCAATAGCCACAGCGGTAAAGAAGTATTCGCTTATTTTCCGCGTGAGGTATTGGCTCATAAAGGTCAATATAAAGGCATCACAGCTGAGCTAACAGCAGACAAACATAAGGGCGATAATACGCCAAGCTTTGGGGTAGACGGCCCTTGGCAGGTGTATACAAAATATAAAGCACTCACAGATACGACGATAGTTGCAGAAGCCATTTATGCGTATGGCGGTGCTAGGTTGGGTGCACAAGCTTATTATGGTTTGGATTTGACTGATATTGATAAAGGCGGAGCACCCAAACAGTTATTTAGTATCACAAATTCTGGGAAGTCTGGAGTGTTCAAACGATTGGGATATGGGTGGGGCAAGCCTGCCGTTACCAAGATACGTTGGCTGGGTCAGCCAAAGTTAGTGGTGATATTTTCTGGTGGTTATGATTCTAAATATGATAAGACCAATAGCCAAATAATACAGATGTCAGCGAATGGCAACGCTGATAATTCTAGTAACTCAAAAACTGAAGGTAATACCATTTATATTGTCGATGCTATTAGCGGTAAGCCGTTAATTGTCGTCAGTCATTTAGGTGATGACGTCAATCAGCCACAAGCTAATAATGCAGATGGTGCATATGTCAGTAGTAATCATACAACCTCTCCTCTAGCAGTTTTAAATAGCCATATGCGCTACAGCATTACCGGCGGTGTCAAAGTATTGGATAGAGATGCCGACGAATTGGCTGACCACGTTTATTTCGCTGATTTAAATGGACAGGTATTTAGACTTGATATTGATAATAAATCACTCAGTAATTCACGCGCTAGAGTACAGCGTATTGCCAATTTAAATAGCTACTCAAATAGCTACTTAAATACCGGTGCGTCTTTACCAACTCCTCGTTTTTATGAGACGCCCACGGTAACTATTCAAAGCAATGCTCAAGGTAATAAGTTTGCGACCATTAGTGTGGTATCTGGTGATCGCAGCAATCCACTGTCAGCCAGTCGTCAGCCACAAGCGGTTTATACGTTTTATGATAAAAACATTGCAAAGCAGGGTTTGTTTAGTTCAGATTTTAAATTAGCAGCAACGATAACCGCACAGCTGCCGGAGCTAGGGCTAGGAGTGCAATCATTACAGGGTGAGCCGCTTAATTATAATGGTACTTCTAACAATAATATGAGTCAGGTTTATCAAGATTATGACGGTTGGATGGCACCCTTTGAGTATTATGGTTCAGATACGCAGTCAGCATTTGATGCAGCAGGCAGTCATTATCTTAAAGGATTGGGCCAGATGGCAGCAATCGCCAATAAGCTTTATGCCGCTGCTTATAATCCAAGAGATGGCGAGCATGATGCACAAAATGGCTGCTTAGAAGAAGTGCTTGGCACGACAGAGATTTATCAATATTGTCTGCCGTATGGCATTTGTCAGCGTGACCCTAGTTCAAATACTAGCCAAACGGCAAGTGGCTCTACGGATAATGTGAATAACAGTAGCAGTCATCATCAATATCAGCGTTATAGAGCCGGTAAAGGCATATTGCCGCCAACATTCGGGACGGATTTTATTGACGGCAAGCTTAACGCCAAGTCGCGGCGACTGATTAATCAGGGTAGTATACAAAAAGAGTTTATTGATCTACACACAGATGAGGCTGATATAAAAACCAGTTTTAAGGTCAAGGGAACTTTAACACCACTGATGTGGTTTGATTTTCATTCTAAGAAATAAAGGTTGGTTTTTGTTAAATATTAAAAGGGCAGTGGACTGATTATATGGGGCTTATATCAGATGGAGAATAAAGATTGAGATTAGCCCAAGGGTTTGCACTTATTGAAATGGTTATTACCTTGGTTATCATTGCTGTTTTAGCCAGTATTGCTATGCCCAATTATCAGCGCTACCAGCAGCAAAATATCCATGCGCAGGCGCAGCAGCTAAACCTAAATATCGCCAATCAGCTAACTCGCTGGCGTGCCAAGACCTTAACTTATCATAACTTTGTTGCTCAGCAGCAGCTAGAGAGAGGGGCAGTTATTTATATTCCGTCAGACAGTGATGAGCGAAGCTATCGCTATAAGACAACCATCGATGTGAGTGATGGCAATACATGGCAAATCATTGCTCAGCCGAATATCAATTTGCGCGCGTTTGATAATTCGCCTATCTATTATATGAATAGCTTAGGCCAGCGCTGTAGCTTTACTTATCCCTCGAACACCGTAACAGGTCAGCAGTTATATTACATAGGTGCACAGTGTCAGTTGTTAGGTGCAAGGCATTGGTAATTTTAAATGATGTAGGTGTGATACGATAGAGCGCAGAAATACTTCAAGCGTTGAATTAACTTAGATAGTGAAGCGCTAAACTAAATAGCTGCTTAAGATTGGGGCTGGAGCATAAGCGTAGATATGAGCGGAAGTATAAATACAAAATAGTTTGAAACAATGATGTTTCTAACAATAAGGACATTAAATGAATACTCAAAAAGGGTTTACCTTAATCGAGTTAATGGTGGTGGTTTCCATCATCGGTATCTTGGGATTAATTGCCATTCCAGCCTATAAAGACTATACGCGCCAGACATCAAGTACTGCCTGCCTTGCTGAAACCAAGCTAATGAGCAATAAGGTGTTCGTACAAATGCATACGGCCACCACTGATTTAGAAGACGATCAGATACAAGCATTATTAGATGAAGGTACCTCAGCCTGTGCCAAGATAGAATACACTGCAGGCCAAGCTGCGGTTGTGGCCGATACGACAGTGACACCTGCTATTGCTGAAACTCCAGCAACTGAGTCGACGATTAACGGTACTATTGTGAAGCCTTTAGAAGATAAAAAGAACGCATTGTGCCGTATTGGTGAGGTGATTAAATGTGAGATTACCACTTAATACTTAGACCAGCTTAGACTACTTGGCTTCTTTAAATTAGGGCGTGTGGAACATTCGACCATGGCACTGGCGGCGACTATTTTTTAGTCAATATGCAGTGAAATTTTTGACGCTTAGTCATTCTAAGTTAGACAATTTCGCAATATATTGGCAAAAAAGAGTCCCGCCCCTGAGAGCGGATTAAGCAAAGCACTGCTTTGCCCGTTCGCAAGGCGAGAGCTGTGCTCGAGTGAGGCTGATGCTAAAATCGCCCCAGACGTTGTTGCAAACCTAGTCAAGGTCTAGACATTAACGACGGTTTACGCCTAGTCTGAAACAATTTTAGCTATCAGCAGTGCTAATTTGCGAATGTTCCACACGCCCTAATAAAGAAACCATAAAAAAGCGACCCAATTCGGGTCGCTTTTTTAGCTAATAAGATGAACTATCTCATTTGTGCTTTAAGTTATCTATGCTTGAAGAAAGTGGCTTAACGCTCTAGATACTGAATCTTGCCTTCCACACCGTCCCACTTTTCAGCGTCAGGTAGTGGACCTTGCATTTCAATGATGTTTGGCCATTCTTCTGCAAGCTCAGCGTTTAGCTCAATAAACTCTTCTTGGCCTTTAGGCACTTCGTCTTCAGAGAAAATCGCATTTGCTGGACATTCAGGTTCACACAACGCACAGTCAATACATTCATCAGGGTGAATGACCAAGAAGTTAGGCCCTTCATAAAAGCAGTCCACAGGGCAGACTTCAACACAATCGGTGTATTTGCAGCGGATGCAATTATCAGTGACAACAAATGTCATAGCGAGCTACCTTTATAAAAGTTATCTTAGCAGTCTATGTCAGTCACTATGGCGTATGGTGCTCTTATGATAATCACTGGATAAAAATCTATTATCAGTGACCAAGAGTCCATCTCAAGCTAAGTGAAATGTGCAACCAAGATAAATTAGGAGTGAGTAATAAGATTAATTTAGGGTGCTATTTTACCCTGTTAAGGTCTATTTCACAAATTCGCATCAGTCAAGTTTTGTTGCCTGTTTTAATTCATAAATTAAATCCAGTGCTTGCTTCGGCGTAAGCTCATCAGGTTGCAGCTGCTGTAGCCTCTCTAAAAGAGCGTTAGCCTTAGCGTCTATAGGGCTAGGCGCTATATTTATAGCTGACTGCTGGGCAACTAAATCCTCTTTTTCTAAGTGAGAATTATAGTGTTCCGTCGCAGAACCAGCCTCGGTTTGTCGCTTATTTACACCGCTATCGTCAGCATTTGCATAAGCTTTATCGAATTTAGCATGATTATCATCAGTATCTAGCGATTCAAAATCGAATCCATTCTCAATGCTATCTATTGATTGGTTTAGTGGCTTGGTCAATAAAGTGTTTTGCTCGTTAAGATAATGCTGAGCGGCTTCTAAAACGCTGTCGGGGATACCGGCCATTTTTGCCACGTGCAGACCAAAGCTTGAGCTGGCAGCGCCTTGTTGAATTTTGTGCAGCAGTAATAGCTGTCCATCAATATGACTGGCTGCCACATGCACGTTGCGCAGTTGATGTCTAAGCGCGTCTTGATGGGCAAGCTCGGTCAACTCAAAATAATGGGTAGCAAATAAAGTCAGGCTACGCATAACACAAAGCTGTACTGCACAAGCATGAGCGATGGCCAGACCATCTGTGGTCGAGGTACCGCGTCCAACTTCATCCATCAGCACCAAGGAGCGATCAGTGGCTAAATTTAGAATTTGAGCGGTCTCAATCATCTCAACCATAAAGGTGGATTTACCGCCTGCCAAGTCATCGGCAGAGCCAATACGGGTAAAAATACGGTCGATATCACCGATAATGGCTTTTGAGGCAGGCACAAAGCTACCACAGCAGGCAAGCAATACAATCAAAGCTGTTTGACGCATATAAGTGGATTTACCACCCATATTCGGGCCAGTAATAAGTAAAAGTCGCTCGGGATTTTCTACCGTACCTAACTGGCAGTCATTTGCCACGAAGTGTTGAGGACTGGAGGTGCTGCCGGCTTGATGATTGGCGATTTTGGGCTGACTCATGGCTTCAACCACCAAGTGACGCCCGGCTTCGATATTAATATAACTGCTGCTGCTATCGAGAGCAGGACGCACCCAGTTATTCTCTTTGGCCAGTATTGCCCAATTAAGCAACACATCAATTTGAGCCACTGCCGCACTGAGACGCTGAAGATGGCTTAGCTGCTCGCTTAAATCGAGCAATAGCTTTTGATAGAGCGCCTTTTCAAGGGCCAGTGCATTAGTCTGCGCATCAAGATAGTTAATCTCTAAATCTTTTAGCGGCTCGGTAATAAAGCGCTCGCTGTTCTTTAAGGTTTGACGGCGGATAAAATGATCAGGTGCTTGAGCCGCTTGTCCTTTTGGCAGTTCAAAATAAAAACCGCTCACTTTATTAAAGCCAACTTTTAAGCTCGGCAATTGATGTTCATGGCGTGCGTCATTTGCCATGTCATCCAAGGTTTCTTGAATATTGTCATGCAAATGCACCAGACGATCAAAATCCTCATCAAAGCCTGTCGCAATCATACCGCCATCACGAATGTGCGCTGGTGGCTCTTCTACGATTGCAGACTCTAAAAGTGCTTTGATATCCAACAGCTCTACATGCTGTTCGGGCAGTTGACCGCTTAGCATCGGTAGCAAGCCTGAATCATCAGAATTTAGCCCCATATTTTGTAGGGAGTTTGCCAATTGCTGACTGTGATGGATACTGTCTGCTAAGCGGCGTAGGTCACGAGGCTTAGCACTGTGCAGACCAATACGACTGCTAATACGTTCAATATCAAAGATATTATGTAGCGTTTCTTGTAGTGTTATAAGGTTAGATAGCGTAGGCTGATTTACCAACCACTCAACTGCATCAAGGCGTTGTATTAAGGTGCCTTGTGATTGAGCCAAACGTAGGGGACGCTTTAATTGATTAGCGAGCAGGCGTTTACCCATAGGCGTTTGACACTGATTAACCACGGTCAATAGACTGGTGCCGGTCGGACTAACTGGCGCAAATAGCTCTAGGTTACGACTGCTGATATCATCAATAATCAGATAGTCTTCATCTCGTTCAACGATAAGCTCGGTCACTTGCGGCGTATGGCGCTGCTGCGTTTGCTGTGCATAATGAATCAGTGCTGCGCTACTGGTCTGAGCGACTATGCTATCAGCAATGCCAAGACCCTCTAATGTTTGTACATTAAATTGTCGGCATACGGTTTCGCCGGCATGCTGTGGATGAAAGTCACTGGCGGCGACACTAATCACCGGACAATACAGCTTGTCTTGTAGCCAGTGTCGCCAATCATCACTAAGGGTCTCAGAAATGATGACTTCACTTGGCGCAAAGCGGGTTAACACCGTAAGTAAGCGCTGTTTTAGGATATTTTCATAATCAGTACTCTGACTCTGCGACGCTAGCTGATTATCAGTGTTGAGCAGTGTTTGAGTGCGTAAAGTACCGGCATTGATGTCCAGTTGACTGACACCAATTTGCATGTATTTAAGCTTGTTAGCCCCTTTACCAAGCTTTAGGTCAATGGCGACCACGCTCGGTGTTTGATTGGGCGCAATGAGAGCATCATCGGTCAATGTTCCCGCAGTTAGCTTTTTAACTACTTCACGGCGCATAATGCCTTTATTGGCCGGTTTGTCTGCTTCATCATCGGCAGTAGGCTCTTCTTCGACTTGCTCACAAATCACTACAGTTTCGCCTGCCGCAATGAGACGTGCCATATAGCTTTCTGCGGCGTGAAAGGGAACCCCTGCCATGGCAATATTATTTCCGGCTTTGTCATTACCGCGGCGGGTTAGGGTGATGTCTAAGATATCAGCGGCGCGCTGTGCATCTTCAAAAAACAGCTCATAAAAGTCGCCCATACGGTATAGCAGTAATGCATGCGGATATTGAGCTTTTAAAGTGAGATATTGCACCATCATTGGCGTGTGGTCATCCAGATTATACTGGGTGCCAGCGATGTTTAAGATATTAGTATTACTTCGATTACTTGGGGTATTAGACATAGTAGACGCTTAAGCAAAGTCGCAAATAAAAATTAAAAAGAGAGGAGACAGCCGAATTCGATGTTATAAAAGAGGTTATCAAAAACCACCATTTTAACATCTATTGCCTAATAAATAATGGGGGCGCATACCTTATTGAACAACCAGAGATAGTAAACATTCATGCTGATTTTAGGAAAAAGAATAAATATATTGTGAGTGTAGAATCACTTGCCCTTGTATCTATCAATACTGTTACCATATATAATAAATAAAATTTTTTTCGGTCGGCACCTAAAGATGCCAGACTCAGTCGATAGATAGGTCCACAAAGTTATGTTGTCAAAAATAGTCGGAAGCGTTATTGGAACAAAGAACGATCGTGAGCTGAAACGTATGCGTCAGATTGTCGCAAAAGTGAATGCTCAAGAAGAGGCAGTTGCTGCGCTCACAGATGAGCAGCTTCGCGAAAAGACGGCAGAGTTTAAGCGTCGTTTCGATGAAGGCGCCAGTTTAGACTCTTTGTTGCCCGAAGCCTTTGCGGTGTGTCGTGAAGCCTCGAAGCGTGTACTGGGTATGCGCCATTATGATGTGCAGATTATCGGTGGTATCACCTTGCATGAAGGCAAAATTGCCGAGATGCGTACTGGTGAGGGTAAAACCTTAATGGCGACTCTTGCCATTTACCTAAATGCCATCAGCGGTAAAGGCGTGCACGTAGTTACTGTCAACGATTACTTAGCGGCGCGCGATGCAGAGTTAAACCGTCCATTATTTGACTTCTTAGGTTTAACGGTTGGCGTTATCTACTCGCAGCAGCCACCTCAAGAGAAGATTGAAGCCTATCAATCTGATATTACTTATGGTACTAACAACGAATACGGCTTTGATTATCTGCGCGATAACATGGTGTTTAGCCTGGCTGAGAAAAAACAGCGCCCGCTTAACTACTGTATTATTGATGAAATTGATTCTATCTTAATTGATGAGGCGCGAACGCCGCTGATTATCTCAGGTCAAGCCGATGATTCATCTGCAACTTATGCGCTGATTAATACCATTATTCCTCGATTGAACCGTTCGCAAGATGAAGAAGCTAATAAGAATAATGAAGATGGCGACTTCTGGATTGATGAGAAAAACCGCTCAATTGAGATTAGCGAAAAAGGTTACGAGAAGATTGAGTCTTTCTTAATCGAAGTGGGCGAGCTTGACGAGAATGAAAGTTTATATAGCCCAACCCGTCTGCCATTATTAGCTCATGTACAAGCAGCAATTCGTGCGCATCATATCTTTGTGAAAAACGTGCACTACATCGTTGATGATGGCGAAGTAATTATTGTTGATGAAAATACGGGCCGTACCATGCCGGGTCGCCGCTGGTCAGATGGTCTGCATCAGGCAGTTGAAGCTAAAGAGGGCGTTGAGATTCAAGCAGAAAACCAAACGCTTGCAACAACCACTTTCCAAAACTATTTCCGTCTCTATGAGAAGCTATCAGGTATGACTGGTACAGCCGATACCGAAGCGGCTGAATTTAAATCAACGTATGACATCGACGTCGTGGTTATCCCAACCCATAAGCCGATTGCACGTATTGATTTAGATGACCAGATTTTCTTAACCAAGCTTGGTAAATACAAAGGTATTATCCGCGAGATTAAAGAGATTCAGAAAAAAGGCGCACCAGTACTGGTTGGTACCGCAACCATTGAGGCCAGTGAAGAGCTGTCTTATTTGATGGATCAAGAAGGTATTAAGCACAACGTTCTAAACGCCAAACAGCACGAACGTGAAGCTGAGATTATTGCGCAGGCGGGTAGTCCACGTGCGGTGACCATCGCGACTAACATGGCCGGCCGTGGTACCGATATTATCTTGGGTGGTAACTGGCAGGCGTATATTACTGACCCTGACAATGTTAGCCCAGAGGAGATGGCGCGATTAAAAGCGGCTTGGCAGAAAAAGCATGACGAAGTCATCGCTGCTGGCGGCCTGCACATTATCGGTTCTGAGCGTCATGAGTCACGCCGTATTGATAATCAGCTGCGTGGTCGTGCCGGTCGTCAAGGTGACCCAGGTCAATCTCGATTCTTCCTATCGCTTGAAGATGACTTAATGCGTATCTTCGCCGGTGACCGCGTGGTGAATATGATGCGCGCCATGGGTCTAAAAGAAGATGAAGCGATTGAACATAAAATGGTGTCTCGCTCTATCGAGAACGCGCAAGGTAAAGTAGAAAGCCGCGACTTTGACGCGCGTAAAAACCTTCTAAAATACGATGATGTGGCAAACGAGCAGCGTAAGGTTATCTACTCACAGCGTGATGATTTGCTTGCAGAAGCGGACCTTAAAGAGGCGATTGAAGAGATGCATCGTGATGTTTATGATGCGTTAATCAGCCAGTTTGTGCCACCAGGCTCTATCGATGATCAGTGGGATATTGACGGCCTAGAAGATGAGCTTGAAAGCGAGTTCAAATACTATATGCCGATTAATGATTGGCTTGATGAAGATCGCCGCTTAGATGAAGATGGTCTGCGTGAGAAAATCATCGACACTGCAATTATGCGTTATCGTCATCGCCGCGAGCAAATGGCACCAGAGAATGCTGCACAGCTTGAGCGTCACTTTATGCTACAAAGCTTAGACCGTCACTGGAAAGAGCATTTAACCCAAATGGATCAGCTGCGTAAAGGGATTCACTTGCGTGGTTATGCTCAAAAAAATCCAGAGCAAGAGTATAAGCGTGAGTCGTTTGATTTATTCCAGATGATGCTGGGTGCTATTAAATCAGATACGGTACAAGATTTATCGCGTGTCCATATCCCGACTAAAGAAGAATTAGAGGCGATGGAAGCGGAGCGTCTGGCTCAAGCCGAACGTCAGAGAATGATGTTTGAGCACGACGAAGTCGATAGTTTGACCGGTGAGCGTCATAATTCACCAGAGGTTGATGCGCTTAACCAATCTCAGGCGAATAATAGTCCAGTAAACAACAATACACAACTGAATAACTTAGCAGCGGCACAAGCGGCAGGCGCAGCGGGAAATCAAGGTGAAAATCCTTATGCCAATATGGGTATCAGCCGTAATGCACCATGCCCATGTGGTTCTGGTCTACGCTACAAGCAGTGTCATGGCAAAATCTAGTTCTAATGTTGTCTGGTTTAATTTTAAAATATGGGTTAAATTAGATGAATTGGGTTCTAGCATAAGTCATGCTATTGCATATATAATTTGGTAAATGGCGTAGCCTTGATAGTAGTCAGTAGTAAATGGTTTCGCCAAATTAGGCTTGTTTTAAGGCCACTTTGCACATAAGGATAAGTAGTATGATAAACAACAAGTCATTAAAATTAAGTTTATGGACCGCCATGTTTGCCGCTACTATTGGGCTAAGTGCATGTCAAAAAGATGCTGCAGACGCACCAGAGCAAGAGACGGATGCTGAAGTAGCGACAATGTCAGCTGATCCAGCTGAGGGTAATCAGCCTGCGATTGTGGCAGATGATCTCGATGATTTAGACAGTGCAGACGCACATGAGCAGTCAGTAGAAACACCTGAAGTAGGTGCAGAAAGCAGTACTCCGTCAGCTTCTGCTATTGATGACAGCAGTGAAGTAGATGCTATTGATAATGCACCAGTAACTGACTCAGCGATTGGACCTGCCGAAGGTACAGTTCAAGAAGGGACAACCACCGCACAATAATATTTGTTGATTAGCTTTAGCTGTTATTGAATAGGTTATTTGTAGATTAACTGCTTACAATGATAACCATAAAAAAAGAGACCGCCCATTATGAGCGGTCTCTTTTTGGTTTAAATACTTTTGATTTACATACAATCAAATAGCCCGTTTTATTTAGGCTGAGTAGCTGCATTTTTATGAGTAAAGTCGCCTTCTTCAATAACCTCAAGCTCTTCATGACGCAGCTCAACCTCGAAGCTGTCTTTATGGACATGTGTTGATTTCTCAATAGCAATATCTTGCACTGCATACGTCTCTTTTTTGATAACAGCAACTTGGCGAGAGATAACAATCTCAACCGGACCATCTTCTAACGATATATCTGAACCGTTAACTTTGATAGTCGCTGTGTGATTTAAAGTAGGTTCGATATGGCGGATAATATCTTGATCGCCTACATCATTGGCTAAAAATCTTTGTGAGTCGGCATCGTAATACTCAGTATCAATAACCAATACTTCTTCACTTAGCTCAATAGGTACGTTGACGGTTCTGGTACGCACGTGCTTAGTAGCGGTAATTTTACCCACATCCAAACGCTCTTTATCTACCACAGCACGTTCTTCTAGCAGCTCAATTTTACCAACTGTTGTACGCTGCTCATTAATAGGCGCTTCATACGCTTCACGTCTCAGCGCACTGCGGCGTTCTTCTGATAATTCAGTGGTGGTATTTTGATTTTTATCATTGATATTATTATCCATAAGGTAGTTCTCCAAAATTAATGTTTAAGATAGGTATGAATCTTTATCAGTCTTAGTTTTTTAAGACAGGTTAAACTAATATTATGTATTATGATTTGTCTATCGTAGCGCATTGCCAGCGTGTGCACTGTATATTTTACTTATTAATCAGGTTAATAATATGCATAAATAGACAAACTTTGGTTTTATACTTGGGTTTAGTGGTCCAATATAACCAGTATTAAATTCAGTTATCAAGAAAGGTGCAGACATTAAAAAAGCCAGAGTAAAAACCCTGGCTTCTTGTTAAGAATACACTCAACTATTGTACTCATTAACCAGTTAGATAATTAATAATGATTACCTAAAGCTGGCCGAATACAATGCTGTCAATTACTTACCGCGAGCGGCACGAACGTCATCAGCAGTGATGTCATCACGGTTCACAATGTTACCTTCACGGTCTACAACGTTGCCATCACGGTCGATGTCAAGTTCTTCACGTTGGATAGTTTCGCGAATAGTTTCAGTATGACGCTCAGTTGTTTTACCAACGTTTACTTCTTCTGTTACGTAAGTTTCTTTACCAACACGAGCACGTTCAGCTTCAAGCTCAACTTCTACTGTATTGTGACCAGCGTCATCACCGATTTTACGGTCAGTACGGCGATCAACATCAGTACGCTCAATATGTGCATGCTCTTCTTCAAGCTCTACATCTACTTGACGATCTTCAGTTACTACGTGCTTACCAACTTTAACTAGGCCGGCAACGATGCGATCTTTATTCACTGTTAAGCGTTCTTCTAAAAGCTCTAACGTGTTTGGTGCATTGTAGAAATCTTCTTTAACATCTACACGCTCTTGCTCTGGTACAGTGTCAGCAACGAATGCAGCACGATCTTTATGAGTTTGTTCTTCATAGCTGTACTGATAGTCGTGGTCATACTCTTCCATCGCTTCAACTTGTGCTTTGGTTAAGCTGTCAAAGAATACATCATCACCAACGATACGAGCTAGACCTGCTGGTACTAATACTTCTTTAGATGAAAACCAACCACCAGCATCAACGATTAAGTAACGGATACGGCCTGTGCTGTCTTCAACTAGAGCACCTTCAATTTTACCGATTTTTTCTTCACCAGCACCATAAGCGCTTTTGCCAGTTGGATCATAATAATCATCACCAATTAGGTCGCGGTGAGTTGCTTGAATATCTTTTAATCG
This sequence comes from Psychrobacter sp. CX16, assembly GCF_057396245.1. Taxonomy (NCBI): domain Bacteria; kingdom Pseudomonadati; phylum Pseudomonadota; class Gammaproteobacteria; order Moraxellales; family Moraxellaceae; genus Psychrobacter; species Psychrobacter sp. CX16. Next base: position 63,052 of record NZ_JBXYJF010000011.1, on the reverse strand, counting down.
AATTAGTTGACTCATTATAATTTTCCTTTTATTTATTGTGAATGTTAAATCCGTAGATGGATTTTACAGGTTACTATTTTTCTAAGTAATTAAATTTGTCATAACCATCATCGGATTTGATTTTTAAAAACAAGGTTATTTAACTTAAATAGCCATTGGTTTAAAAACAGTCCTTACTCTTATTAACCAGTCCAATCTAATAATCAATAATTTAGATGGCTTAGCGAGAAGTGCTGTTGTTCCTCAAAGCTAATCTCGATGACTTGGTAGATACTTTAACAACTGGGTTTCGAGGTTTATATAGTAAACAGGTATCACTGTATTAAGGCTCGTAAAATCATGTAATCAGCTGTAATTGAAATAACACATCTTATTCCTTGCTTTACATTCGCTCACTATGATGTGCATTTTTCTGTTCTTTAGGTAACAAAAAAAGAGCCTCCCGAAGGAGACTCTCTTATAAGGCCTTGTTTATAGAGCCATCGAATTTATATTTAGTAATTAACTTAGGTTTGGGCTTTTATTTCAAACCTATAATTAATGCTTAAATACGCTTATGGGAGTTCAATAGCAACGGCTACTGCTTCACCGCCGCCGATACATAATGAGGCAACACCTTTTTTGCCACCAGTACGCTTCAATGAGTTGATAAGCGTTATTAGGATACGTGCGCCTGAACAGCCTACTGGGTGACCTAGAGCACAAGCACCGCCTTCGATGTTTACTTTGGCATGTGGAATGTTTAATTCATCCATTGCTACCATCGTTACCATAGCAAAAGCTTCGTTGATTTCCCAAAGATCCACATCATCAACTGACCAGCCTGCTTTTTCTAGTACTTTTTCTATAGAGCCGATAGGTGCAATGGTGAACTCTGAAGGGTGACGAGAATGTGTGGCAGTCGCAACGATACGCGCTTGAATATCAAGGCCTTTATCATTTGCTACTTGCTCTGAGGTGACAACAACCGCGGCTGCACCGTCAGAGATTGAGCTGGCGTTTGCTGCAGTGATTGTACCGTCTTTTGCGAAAGCTGGACGCAGGGTAGGGATACGCTCTGCATTAGCCAGACCTGGCTCTTCATCAGTATCAACAACCATTTCACCTTTACGGTTTTTAACGGTCACTGGCGTAACTTCATTATCAAAGTGGCGTTCAGAGATTGCTGTTAACGCACGATTTAATGACTCAATAGCAAAGTCATCCATCTGCTCACGGGTATACCCTATTTTGTCTGCCATTTCTTGAGCAAACTGACCCATTAGCTTACCGGTATCAGCATCTTCTAAGCCATCAAGGAACATATGGTCTTTGATTTCTTTGTGACCCATACGTAGGCCTGCACGTGCTTGCGGCAGAACATATGGAGCGTTAGTCATCGATTCCATACCACCTGCAACAATGATTTCAGCACTACCAGCTTTAATAGCGTCGTGTGCTTGCATCACGGCTTTAAGGCCTGAGCCACATAGTTTATTAATCGTCACTGCACCAGTGCTGTCTGGAATGCCTGCTTGACGCATGGCCTGACGAGCAGGACCTTGACCGACACCTGCGGTCAAGATACAGCCCATGATAACTTCATCAATCTCTTCGGGCTTAACACCGGCACGCTCTACAGCAGCCTTGATAGCTGTGGCACCAAGCTGAGGGGCATTAGCACCAGTAAGGGCGCCTTGGAAGCCGCCCATAGGAGTACGTGCGCCATTTACAATAACAATTGAATCTGATGACATAATATTATCCTTATTAAATGGCCTATACGTAAGCGCTGAATAGGCCGAAAACTGCTACGTTTATAGGGTTTAACGATATTTTGTTAAACAGTTATTTTTATAATATACAAATTACGAAAAACTAATCAAGCTCATGTAAGCGAATACGCACCACATCTGAGGTGATGGCGTCGAGCTTCTCAATCTTATTAATGGCGACATTCATCTGACTTTCAACAACCGGTAGGGTCAGGATAATAATAGGCACCTGACCTTTTTGATGCGCAGGCTTTTGCAAAATAGCATCAATGTTAATGCCTGCATCACTTAGGATACGAGTCACATCAGCAAGCACACCTGGGGTGTCTTTGGCTTGCAGGCGAAGATAATAACCTGTAATCATATCTTCTGCCGGTAAAATAGGCGTATCAGACAGCTGATTTGGCATAAAGGCCAAATGTGGGACATGGTGACCATAATCATCAACAGTTAGCACTCGGATTAAATCCATTACATCGGCCATAACCGCAGAAGCAGTCGCACCGGCACCCGCGCCATCACCGTAATATAAAGTCTGGCCCAGTGGGTGAGAATTGACCAATACTGCGTTTTTAACGCCATTGACGTTGGCCAGTAACTTATCTTCTGGAATTAGGGTTGGATGAACGCGTAGCTCAATACCGTCGGCTTTTTTGTTAATACTACGGCTGTTCTCATCGTTATAACGACGCACTGCAAAGCCTAGATGCTTAATGCGATAACCAAGCTCTTCGGCATAGGTCACATCTTGCAAAGTAATATTGGTGATACCTTCGCAGTACACCTTGTCAAATTGTAATGGGATACCAAAAGCGATAGAAGCAAGGAGGGTCAGCTTATGCGCCGCATCGATACCTTCGACATCAAAGGTCGGATCAGCTTCGGCATAACCGAGTGCTTGCGCTTCGGCTAAAACGTCATCAAAGTCGCGACCTTTGTCACGCATCTCAGACATAATAAAGTTACCCGTACCATTAATAATACCAGTTAGCCAGTTCACGTTATTGGCAGCAAGCGCTTCACGCATTACTTTGATAATAGGAATACCGCCAGCCACTGCTGCTTCATAGGCCACATGTACATTGTGCTTATCGGCTAAGGCAAAAATCTCATTACCATGTTCGGCCAGTAGCGCTTTGTTAGCAGTAACCACATGCTTGCCATTTTTGATCGCATGGATAATCACGTCTTTGGCGACAGTCATACCGCCAATGACCTCAACAATAATATCGACATCATCGCTTTCAGCGATCGCCATTAAATTGCTTTGTTGTTTGATGCTTTGGTCAATATCATCACGTTGGCGGCGGGTACCGACTTGGGTAATAACAATGTCATGACCACTACGTCTTTGTAGTTCTGACAAGTTATCTTTAAGTAGGTCAAGCACGCCCGTGCCGACAGTACCTAGCCCTAATATGGCAAGTTTAATTGATTTACTCACGGTATCCTCAGTAGTGTTATCAAGCATTATTATAAGTGTATATAGGGTTAAGCGGTGACAGTGGCCATTTGGATTTGCCTAACAATACGTCAGCAATCAAGGCAAGCTGTCAGGATTGTTTTAGGGTTAGTCCATTTGAGAGTATGGTCAGCCTATCTAGCAAATAGTACCACCCTGATATTAAAAAACTAAATAATACGGATTTAGAAGGTTAAAATATAGCGGTTAATAAACGGTAACACGGCAGCGCTTTAAAAGTCACTTAACTGTGCTGAGTTTAACTGACGGCTGAGTCCAAAACGTACTCTATATTAGCAGCCAATCTGCTGTGAATAAAGCGATTAGCATATTCCATACCGCGGTTACGTTAGGCAAATTAGTTAGCAATGGCTGCTTCTGCTAATTGCTGTGCAGGTAGATAGCCACCGATTTGATTGCCTGACTCGGTAAAGATAGCAGGGGTGCCGCTCACGCCCAAGCTTAAGCCAAGCTGCATATGTTTGCGAACTGGGTCATCGCAAGATTTAGTCGATAGTGGCAGACCTGATTTTGCTTGAGTCATCGCTTTAACGCGATCATCACTACACCAGATGGCTTGCATCTTAGGTACGCTTTGCTCACTGCGTGGCCAAGCTAAATAACGCACCTCAATGCCGAGCTTATTAATCTCATCCATCTCTGAATGCAGCTTGGTGCAATAAGGACAGTCGGCATCGGTAAAGACATAAACGGCCGCTTTGGTTTCGCCCTTAGCGGGATAAATAATCATCTCGTCTTTATCGACTTCAGCCAGTTTCTTTTTAGCCGATTTTGCGATAAGTGCGGAGCTGATATCGACCGGTTGCGGCTGACCAATTTCAACGATTTGACCTTGGATAATGTGTTTGCCTTCTTTGTCGCTAAAGAATGCGGGCATGCCCTCGCTGGTCACCCAGTAGATGTTCTCCATTTGAGTAGGCACAGCGGAGATAATCTTTTGCTCGAAACCTGAAGCTTTGAAGTTTTTCTCTAAGGCGGCGACCACTTGTGGGTCAGATTCAGGATCGGCCTGAGTGGCTGCGTTCACAGAGTTAGAAGCATTCGCATCATTTTGTTTGGCTTCGGTGCTGTTGCTATTACAGCCGGCGACCGCAATGGCGAGTGCTATCAATGAGGCTTTGGTTAAAGCTGGAGATTTTTTTAATAATTGTTTTTGGAATGTAAGGGTCATAACGGATGTCTCTTAAAGGGTAATTCTTAAAAATATGAGGGGTAATATGTAGTGTTAATCAAAGTCAGCGTCAGTTTAGCATATTATATTGACGATATAATTGAGATAAACAAAAGCCCCACTGCGGTTAACAGTGAGGCAATTATTATGTCAAGTTTATGGCGAATTTAGTCTAAATAGCTAATCTGCTATTTTGTAGCGCGTGGCGGTAAACCAGTATGCTGAGTTTGGAAATTACCCTTTTTAATTTGCTTACCACTTGAGCGCTTATTGGTTGCAGGCTTACCCGCTGAGTTATTCTGACGCTTCACTGAGTCTGAACCCACACGGCTGTTTTTCTTACGAGCCGATTGATAGGTATCTTGACTGTCACGACCTTCTAAACGTGAGTTAAATGGCGGAATTAAACAGTGACGTGCAGTACCAATCAAATCTTCACGGCCCAAGCTTTTAAGCGCAGCACGTAACATACCCCAGTTTTTCGGGTCATGATAACGAAGGAATGCTTTGTGCAATTTACGCTGTTTGCCTGATTTCACAATGTCCACATCGCCTTCGCTGCGTGTCACTTTGTGCAGCGGATCTTTGTGGGTGTGGTACATAGTGGTCGCTGTCGCCATTGGGCTTGGGTAGAAGGCTTGAACCTGATCGGTTCTAAAGTCATTCCGCTTGAGCCACAATGCTAAATTCATCATATCTTCATCCGTAGTACCTGGATGCGCTGCGATGAAATAGGGAATCAAATACTGCTCTTTACCAGCTTCTTGACTGTATTGCTCAAACATCTGTTTGAACAAATCATATGAGCCCATACCCGGTTTCATCATCTTCGATAACACGCCTTCTTCTGAATGCTCAGGCGCAATTTTTAGATAACCACCGACGTGATGGGTCACCAGCTCTTTCACATATTCTGGGTCTTTTACCGCTAAGTCATAGCGTAGACCAGAGGCAATTAGAATTTTCTTCACACCCTTAATATCACGGGCCTTACGATACAGCTTGGTCAGATTGCTGTGATCGGTTAATAGGTTTTCACAGATGTCTGGATAGACACAAGATGGCTTACGGCAATTCTTCTCAATATTCTCATCTTTACAGCTGAGACGATACATATTGGCAGTCGGGCCACCCAAATCTGAAATCACACCCGTAAAGTTCGGTGCGGTATCCCGAATGGCTTCCACTTCACGTAAGATAGAGTCTTCAGAGCGGTTTTGAATAATACGGCCTTCGTGTTCAGTGATTGAACAGAAGGTACAGCCGCCAAAACAGCCACGCATGATATTGACCGAAAATTTAATCATATCAAACGCCGGAATACGCGCATCGCCATAACTTGGGTGTGGTACACGGGCATACGGTAAATCAAAAACAAAATCCATCTCTTCGGTTGATAATGGAATTGCTGGCGGATTTAACCATACATCAATGTCAGTTCTTGAGTTACCACCGCCGGTACCATGACGCTGAACCAGCGCACGCGCGTTACCAGGGTTGGTCTCTAAATGCAAAATACGGTTGGCATGTGCATAAAGTACGGAATCTGATTTTACTTGCTCATAATCTGGCAAGCGAATTACCGTCTTTTCGCGAGGCGGCAGCTTTAGCTTGTGCTTACGTGCTGTTTTAGGTGCATTGTTCTTAGGTCTGTGCTCAGGCTCAGGGATTTCAAGCCCCACCATTTTGACCACTTGCACGTCATCGTTAACTTGATCGGCATTGATAATCTTATTATCGACAGGCTCGGCTTTAAAGCCTTTATATTGACGCTCCATCGCTGATAAGCTTTGGCTGACTTTACTTTCAGAATGGCCTTTTTCTTTTTCGATAGAGCAGCTGTCTAAATCTTCGGTCATCACATACGGATTGATAATAGGATCAACACGGCCGACCGTGTCCACATCATTACTTTCTATCTCAATCATGCCCGCTTTCCAGTGCCGACGTGATGGCGTCAATAGATAAGCGGTACCGCGCAAATCGCTCATTTGCTCAAAGGTATAGCCCTTTGATAATCCATGTACAATATCGACAATCGCACGCTCGGCATTACCATATAACAGTACATCTGCACGGCTGTCGAGCAAGATACTACGGCGTACTTTATCTGACCAATAATCGTAATGTGCGATACGGCGTAAGCTGCCTTCAATACCACCTAAAAGAATTGGCACATCAGGATAAGCCTCGCGGCAGCGCTGACTGTACACAATTGCCGCACGATCAGGACGTTTGTCTGGTGCATTATTAGGTGAATACGCATCATCACTGCGAATACGGCGATCGGCCGTATAGCGGTTAATCATACTGTCCATATTACCGGCGGTTACGCCATAAGCATAAACTGGCTTACCTAGCTCCATAAACGCATCTTTGCTGGTCCAATCAGGCTGCGCAATGATACCGACTCGGAAGCCTTGTGCTTCTAGCAAACGACCAATAATCGCCATGCCAAAGCTTGGGTGATCGACATAGGCATCGCCTGAGATGATGATGACATCACACGCATCCCAGCCTAGCTCGTCCATTTCGGCGCGGCTCATCGGCAAGAAGGGGGCAGGCTCGTAGCAGCTTGCCCAGTGCTTATCGTAGTCGTATAAAGGAGTCACGCCTTGTTTAAAGGCAGTGCGAGCGATGGTTTCAGCAGACATGGGGATGACCTAGGTAATGATTTAAATAAACAATAGAATATAAAAGAGGTAGTGCAGAGGGTAGGCAAAAAAGAATAACGCTCATTTTACCATGAATTTGGTTCAAGTTGAGCGTTATAAATGACTATATCTATTTCTAATAGCTTGGCTTATGAAAAATGCTGAATACTGGTATTCGCTTTATTCAAACTCTTACTTAGTTGTTAAATATATCTTTGATAGCTTTCAATTAATTGTTTGTGATGGTCTGGATCATCTTGTAGATAAGTGAGATTTATTGCTAAGTAGGTGTAGCCAAGCTAGAATTATTAGATTAAGCGGATGTAATAAAAGCTAAATATAGTGACTATTAATTAGGTGAGAATTATTATATGAAAAGAACGGCATTAGCACTTTTTTTAGGGTTGTTTATGGTTGCATGCTCATCATCAGATGATACATCTAAATTGTCGGCCGAAGATTCGGTAAGTGATGCATCTGAGGGTATCTCAATACCAATGTCAGATTCGCATGAAAACGGTCGATATTTCTTAACCTCGCAAACCACCGAAGATGGTATTGAAACAATTGAATATACTCGTAAAGGAAATACGAGTGATACCTATGCAAGGATGCAGATTAACTGTTCTAGTAATGAGATGAGGAAATACTCATCGGAGAATCTTGAAAGTGTTCACCAAGCTGATCTTGGTGATTGGATTGTGACCCCACCTGATTGGACAGATGAAGACATTGTAAAATTCGTCTGTACACAAAAATAGGCTGATAGTATGTACATATTTAAAAGCCTTTTAATTCTTCTTCCTTCCATGATGCTATTAGGATGTGGGAATAGTAGTGATTCACATTCATCAGGAGTCACAAGTTCTCAGGCTGTCGGTGGAGAGTCGTATACTATGGAGCAATGCAAAAACCGAATTGATGAAACTGCTAAAAAATACAATGTAACCTACCAAGTTAATTTCGATGAACCTGACTACTTTTCTGGATATATCGTTAAGGACGGTATTCAAACAGACTTATTAGTATCTTGTGATAAGAAAGGTGATTATTATCAAGGACTATTTGAAATACCAGACTAAGTAGGTTTATTAATATCTGACTTGTTAAAGATCTTGTTTGAGTATTACTTCTCTAGTAGTTTGGGCAATATTATTATCTATTGCCCAATTTTTTGTACAACATATAATCGTTTGAAGATTAGACTAGTGGCCTTTCATCTTCAATGATTTGTACTGATCGCAACCGTCTTGCTCTCCATTGTCACAAGACTTTCCAAACCACTCTTTGGCAATACTATAGCTTTGTCTAACCCCCTCTCCATCGAGGTACATATAACCAATCATAAGTTGCGCCATTCCATCATCGTGTTCTGCAGCTTTTTTAAACCATTTCAAAGACTCAAAGTAATCGTTTTTTTCGCTATAAAGAAACCCTAACATAGTGTATGCCTTAGAATTACCTAACTCGACAGCCTTGGTGTAAAATAAAATAGCTTCATTATAATCTTGTTTAGTGCCTGTACCGCTTTGATACATATGTCCAAGATATAATAGGGCCATAGTAAAATCCTGATCGGCAGACTTCTTATACCACTCCATAGCTTTATTATAATCCTGTTTGACACCTTCACCTTCATAATACATTGTTCCAAGCTGCCACTGTGATGGTGGATGCCCCTTCTCAGCAGCTACCTTAAACCATTTGAAGGCTAGGGCATGATTCTGTGGTGTCTCACTAGCGTAGAAATTTAGCATTGTGGCTGTACCAAATAGAGCATCTAAATCACCTTTCTCAGCTTCAATCTTAGCAGCGCTTTCAAACCACTTCGTAGACTCAATAGGATCGGACTTTGCTAGCATTACAGCTAAGACATATTGCGCACCTGAACTACCGTTTTGGGCAGCTTTTAAGCGCAAGTCATTAGCCTTTTTAGTGTCTTTCTGAACTCCATGACCATTGTGATACATAATACTAAGCCCATAGTAACCATCAGCATCTCCTTTCTCGGCAGCCTCTTTAAACCATTTATATGCTTTCGAGTAACTATGTTCATTATGAGTTTCATCGTAATAGATATGCCCAGCCAGTACCATTGCTTTAATATGGCCTTGTTTTGCAGCTTTTTCAGCCCAGATTAATGCTTGTGTCACATCGTTATTAGTATCTTTATGCTCCATATAACTCTTAGCGAGATTAAACTGAGCATTTACATCCCCTTGCTGAGCTAGTCTATTAATCTCTATTAAGTTTGAAGCAGAAGCGGTGAAAGTGTATATATTGAAGATAAATAAAAACAATATAAGTTTGTGTAGTAATAATTTCATCTTTTTCATGATTTAATTAAATTATCTTAGTTGATTTGAGTGGTTTTCATATAAGGGTTTAAATAATGGTATTTTGAACATCATAGACCAAGTGATAAGAATACCAGTTTTTAATTTGAAGAGTAGTGGATTGAAAAAGGATAATTTCGAAATTGATTTCACAAGAGGCTAAAACTCAATATTCGCATTACAGTTACTGCATTAAATGGCTTTTGCTCATAGTTTTTTAAGATATATTCCATGAAAAAGCCCCATGCTAGGGGCTTTTTCTGTGCAAAATTAAACTACTAAAACCATCGTACATTTAAATCACGGTAAGCATCACAACCTTTTTAAATTCTATTAATGGTAAGTATTAACCTAAGCACTCGGCTTATTCACCTGACCCATAAACAAAATCGTATTGGTTTTATCGTCCTGAATTACAAACATAAAGGGGTGGTCTGCTTTAAATTCAGTTGTCATCTTCGCACTTTCCGCATTAATAGTAACGGCAGTTGCCGCAGCAGCTTCAGTACCGGTTTCATCCACTTCGACTACCGCTTTATGAATCACATCATCCACATACAGCAGTTCATTAATATCATTGGCTTTATCAAAAATATCGAACTCAGCATTACTGGTGAACGCTTTGGGCATACCCATATTACCTAATACAGGCTTTAATTTATAGCTCTCTTGCAGCTTAAACTTAGGCAGATACAAATCAAGCAGTTGCCGGTTTAAACCTTGATTCCACTGTTTAAGCGTATCAACGGTTAAACCATTAACCAGATTATCCATCGCTTGTTTGGATATTTCTTTGGGTAATACCACCAGCATTGATAAATCGTCACCCTTATAAGGCAGGCGGATAATTTGGGCTTGGTTATTTTCAAGATAATCCACGGACTTTTCTTGATACATCAGATGACTATCAACTTGACCACCGTCGAAGGTATAAAACGGCTGAGTACTCGTGTTTCTAGGCTGAAATGGCATCTGCCAATCACCCTTAAAATACACTGAATTGGTCAATACAGTGACGGTATTATTGGCAATACTACCGGAGGGCAATAAATCAACAATCATATTATTGGTTTGCTGCTCGATGGTGTCATTAATGGTTTTACGTGACCCCTCAGGATTGCCACTGAAATTAAGATTTTTGACCTCGCCACCATAGTATTTCTTGACCGTATCGATATAGTGCTTGTTGGCTATAAGACCTTGCTGCATCCATAAGTTATTGGTAGTTGCCAGTTTATAATCGTCATGTTGCGCATTAAAACGATGATAAAGCTCGCCACTGTTAGGATTAAGGATATTTAGAGCAGGGTAGTGGAATGTATCTTGAATCTGCTGTTTTGTCTCACCCTCAGCGCTGACATATAGCATCGCCATTGCCGTTGATAAGCTATAGGGAGAGAAGAACACGTTGCTCGCAGATTTTGTAGGATGATTATTAATATAGCGATACAGAGATAACGCAAATTGGTTGTTTGCATTCACGACCTGCTCGACACCCTCTGGCGTAGCGGATAATTCTGGGGTTTGGTCTTGAGTGGTATTTGTGGATGACTTATTTGAATGAGAGGCCGCTGATTGATTGGTGTTATCTGCTTTGCTGGCGAGAATCGGATTAGACTCAGAGTTTTGAGGTAGTTTATCGCTACACCCTGTTAAGCCTATGCCAAGCGTACAAGCGACGAGTAAGCCGAGAGTACTGCGATGGAAGTTTGGTTGATTAGCGTTTGATTTTTCGATGTCATGATTTGACATAAAGATAGGCTCGATCCATTAGAAAGTTTAGGCTTTTGCTTAGAAGAGGGTGTAGTTAATTGCACAGTGGGTAAAAAAGAGAATAAATAAAAAAAGAGAATGAACGCAGAGGTAAATTACTTCTGCCCCGTAATCCGCTTATATTTTGCCATCAAATCATTATCAGATTCGACATGGTTTGGGTCATTAGGAATACAGTCAATCGGGCAAATCTCAACACATTGTGGCTCATCAAAATGGCCAACACATTCAGTGCAAAGGTCAGGATTAATCTCGTAGATATCCTCGCCTTCATAAATAGCATCGTTAGGGCAAACAGGCTCACACACATCACAGTTGATGCATTCATCAGTAATCATTAAGGCCATTTTATGCTCCTAGTCAATTTAGAATAAACGGCTCAAAAGTGATTTAATAGGCCGTTATATAACGCCCATCTATTAAATCAGCAATACATTATCGCTAAACCTCTAAAATATTTGCCTATTTCCAGTCATTCGCACGTTTGTCATGAAACGCTTGCTGCACATTGTTCGGTACAAACTTTTTGACATCACCGTTTAGCTTAGCTATTTCGCGAATCATGGTCGATGAGATAAACGAATACTCAGGCGCAGGCGTTAAGAATACGGCTTCAAAGTTATCATCAAGTTCACGGTTCATATTGGCCAACTGAAATTCATATTCAAAGTCGGACATGGCGCGAAGTCCACGCAATACGGCAGTCGCTTTTTGCTCACGCATAAAGTCAACTAGGAGACCTTCAAAGCCGACGACCGATACTTGGGGTAGGTCGGCAAACACCTCTTCTACCAAGGTGACACGCTCTTCGAAGCTAAACATGGGTTTTTTGTGATGTCCAAGTGCCACAGAGATAACCACTTCATCAAAGAGCTTGACGGCGCGGTTAACCAAATCAATATGACCATTGGTAATGGGGTCGAAGGTGCCAGGGTAGACGACTTTTGTGTACAGCGATGACGATTTATTCATGATGATTAAATAGGCTTTAAAATAAGCGCTTATCGTAACAAATTTTAGGCATTGAGGTAAGCTAATTAGCAAGGTGTTTGGTGAGTTTGGGTAGTTTTTTAGCAGTCACAGGGAGAATATTGTCTAAATCTCAACCTGTTTGTTGCAAGCTTACGACCTATACTTGCTTACAAAGCGACGAAAAAGTGAGCCGGTCAAATTTGGTATACTGTCGGCTCGACCTAACTTAAAGGCTACTTTATTATTCTGTGGCTATTTTAAGATTAGGGACATGCACGACAAACCATTGGCAATATAGATATTACGTAGCCAGTCGGTTTAAATTTTAATGAGACATTATTTATGGCGAAGAAATCAAGAAAACCGTCCAATCAGATTGCCGCTAACAAAAAAGCGCGGCATGAGTATTTTATTGAAGAGACCTTTGAAGCTGGTCTGGTATTGCAAGGCTGGGAAGTGAAAGCAATTCGCGCTGGCAAGATGAGTATCACAGAGGCTTATGTAGTGTTCCGTGGTAATGAAGCCTTCTTATTCGGTGCACACATTCAGCCGCTGTTATCGAGCTCAACCCATGTTGATCCTGACAGCATTCGTACCCGTAAGCTGCTATTAAACCGTAAAGAGATTGATACTTTATTCGGTGCGGTAAATCAAAAAGGCTATGCTTGTGTGCCGTTAGAGGTCTATTGGAAAAACTCGCTAGTGAAATGTAAAATCGGCTTAGCCAAAGGTAAAAAGCTGCACGATAAGCGTAAGACACTGAAAGATAGAGATTGGGAACGCGATCAGCAGCGCGGTTTCAAACAGCATTTGGATTAGATGCTTTTCTATATAGCGCTTAATATCATTAAAAAAGGTAGGCATTAAGCGAAGATAAATTTACAACAAACTCAGTAGATGGCTCTAAGAACAAAACAAATAGTACAGTTACTAAAGTTACTGGTCCTGCTGTAGTCTATCAAGACTCAAGAAATATGAGTTATTTTCCATGGGTATCTTGGGACTTGGTTTCTTAGCATTCTGCGTTATGGGTGCTGTTAAATGCTCAAGCGGTGACCACTTTGAAGTGCCTTTCAATATTCGTCTGATTAAATAAGCTTTAACGAAGCTCGACTTTCACTAAAGACAAAAAGGCAGAATCTATATAAATAGATTCTGCCTTTCTTATATTCTAAAAATATCAAGTTAAAAGAGCAGACTGCTACTTGCCCAATGACTGTCATTTGAATCAATTTCACGAAGAGGTGTTTGTTGAGGCGTGGTATCGAAGAGCGCTTTATATTGTTCAGTTATTGCTTGGGTTATTTGCTCAAACTGTGGCAAATCTGCCTCATTGATATTAATGCGAATGGATTTTTGTAATGATTCAATTTGTAGCGCTTGTGCCAATACATAGTCAAAGGCACGATGCTCAAGACTATAAATCTCTGTCTGCGCTAATGCTTGACGCTGAAAAAGCTGGTCTTGATAAACACTACCATCGCATTTAGCCTCATCATATATATACAACGCCATAATTTTATAACGCATTTGGGCATCTTGTAGCGCCGGATTGGCCATGATACTTGATAGGTAATAAGACACTTCAGATTGAAGCCCATTACCAGACTCTATGGCATTGATAATGTCATATTTATCCGTCGTATCAATCACTAGAAAGTCGCATTGCTGCTCAACAGCTTGCGCGATAAGCTGAATGCCAGCATCCATTTTATGGATATCATTAATAGTATCAGTACGATAGCTATAACTATTATCCACAGTATCAGTATCAGTATCAGTATCAGAGTCTGGCAGCATAAATGCCTGAGTAATCAGCTCAAAGCCTCTCTCATAAATCGCGTTGACTTCATTTGCTGCAATGGCTTGTTCAGTGAGTGCTTTTGCTTGAGCGAGGGCCTGCTCTTTGCTGAGATCAAGCTCTAGTGCTTCCCGCAATTCAGCATTTTTTAGAACGTGTGCATAGAGCCATTTATCTGTGGCAGGACTGTCTGCTTTGAGTGCTTGTTGCTGATTTTGCTGCAGCACACTAAGCGATTGAGCATCGATATCCTCCTCTTCATAACTACCACTACCACTACCACCACCTATATCAGATAGCATAGCCACACACATACCACCGCCAATTAATAAGGTAGCCACCATACCTAATAAAAAGCTGCCAATCATATTTCCTTTTGACTGCTCATCGTTTGGGGTTTGGTTATGATTATCGCGGCGGTATTCTGGTGATTGATTGTTCATAAACGGCCTTGTGCTAGGTGGCTTTGTTATTGATGGAGGTAGGGCTTTTTAAAAATACATAACGTATTATCAGGTTTTTAACTATATCAAATAAGACCAGCTAATGTTATTAAAATCACAAAGAGTGATTAACTATTCTTTATCAAAAGCAGTTGCATAGAGAGAGACAGATAGCAAAAAGCCACTCAGATTTGAGTGACTTTTGACTAATAAATTATATAAATCTACATACCATTAACGCATGGTCACAAACTCTTCAGAACCGGTCGGGTGAATAGCGACTGTGTTATCGAAGTCGGCTTTGGTAGCGCCCATTTTAATAGCGACTGCAAAGCCTTGAATCATCTCATCCACACCGAAGCCAATACCGTGTAGGCCGATGACTTTCTCTTCTTCACCCAAACATACCAATTTCATGGTACATCTTTGGCGGTGCTGAGTAACGGCGCTGTACATTGGGGTAAAGGTTGAGGTGTAGCATTTAATATCATCTTTGCCATACTGCTCAATCGCCTGTATTTCAGACAGACCAATGGTTCCGATAGGCGGGTGTGTAAAAATAACCGTTGGTACTAGGCTATAATCTAAATGCTCGTTTGGCTTGTTATTAAATAGGCGCTCTGACAGACGACGACCGGCAGCAATGGCCACAGGCGTTAAATCGATGCTATTTTCAATAATGTCACCAACGGCATAGATGCCATCTACGTTGGTATTTTGGAACTTATCGACTTTGATTTTACCCGCTGAGTTAGTCTTCACGCCAGTAACTTCTAGGTTAATGGTATCGGTTGAAGGCTCACGACCTACTGCCCAAATTAAACAATCAACCGTTTTCTCGTTGCCGTCTGCTAGGCGGATAGTTAAGCTGCCATCATCATTTTTGGTGACTTCTTCAATTTGGCTATGAGTGTGTAGACGAATGCCGTCTTGCTCAAAGACTTCGAGTAATAGGTTAGTGATGCTGTGGTCAAATGAGCGAAGTGGCTTATGTTGACGCACATACAAATCAACTTCAGAGCCTAGACTGCGTAATACACCGGCAACCTCTACGGCGATATAGCCTGCGCCAGCAATAGCCACCCGCTTTGGTTGCTCGGTCAATGCAAAGAAGCCGTCTGAATCAATACCGTATTCTGCACCTTTAACATCAGGCATAATAGGACGACCACCGGTTGCAATCAATATATGGTCTGCTGTAATGTGCTCGCCATTGACTTCAACAGTCTTGGCATCGACAAATTTAGCAAAGCCATTGATAACTTCGACGTTATTTTTGGCCAGGTTGGTCTCATAAGAGCGGTGGATATTACCAATATACTTCTCGCGTGTTTCTACCAGTTTACTAAAATCAAAGCTTTTAACATCAACATCAAAGCCATAATCTGGGGCGTATTTGTGCATGGCTTCGGCTACTTGAGCGCCATACCACATGACTTTTTTGGGTACGCAGCCGAGGTTAACGCAAGTGCCACCTAAATGATTGGCTTCGATGATGGCGCATTTTTTGCCATACATGGCTGCTCGGTTGATAGAAGCGATGCCGCCGCTACCGCCGCCAATGGCGATATAGTCATAGTGTCTGCTCATAATGAGTCCTTTTTTATTTGTGATCAAAAATATGATGTCGCTTATCTCGATAGCAAATAATGCCGTAGTTTAGCGAATGATATTAGATTAACAATGTTTGCAAGCGTCTAGAAGTAGAGTAGATCCAACGCCGCTTGTCAGATGGATTAATTGTAAAGGTTATTGAGCCTAGTGTTTACTTGAATTGCTTATCCTTAACCAAAACAATACCTTTGATATATTATCTGCTTCAGCTTTGACATGTCACTAGAACAGGTTCGGTTATTACACAATAGGCCGGCGGCGATAGAATAGCAGTCCTGGAATAGAGATACCTAATACCAAGCCTGAAGTGACAAACAGCGCTTCAAACAGATAAATCATCATCTGGCTAAATAACGCGTCTGAGAAACCAAAATAGCCAATTTGCACCATGCTGACCATGGCTTTATAAGCGGCGATACCTGGCATCATACAGATAACGCTAGGCGAGATAAGCGCCTTGGGTGGCAAGGTGTATTTTTTGGAAAAATAAACGCCCAAGAAGCTCGATAACATCGCACCGCAGAAGCTTGCAACGACCAAATGAACATTTTCATGAACCAGTGCAGTCTTTAAGCCAAACCCAAACGCCGTCATTAACAAACAAGGCAAAATATAGCGTTTGGGCACAGTAAACATTAGCGTCCAACCTAGGGTGATAATACAGGCGAGTATTGCACTTTCAATAAGCCACATATCAAAACCCCCAATGCTGAATTTGAAGTAGAATCAGCGCGATGACAATACCCACGCACGATGACAATGTCAACATATAGGTAAAGACTGCACGTCCAATACCGATATTGACATAGCCCTTTAAAATATCAGATAACGAGTTAATCAAAGGGAAGCTAGGCACCAGTAGTAGCACGCTTGAGGCCACAGCAATATCGGCATTATGACCAATATCTAGATAATAAGTAGTCGCACCGATTAATGAGGCGATAAAGGCAGTTACGATGACCGTAATAAACGGATTAAAATGATGATTTGACAGGAAGATACGGGTGAACATCGCCACCATGCCAGCCATAAAGGTCACTACCGAAATCATCCATCCGCCGCCATTTAGATAGGCAAAAGTAGCACAAGATAAGCCAACGAATATGGCTACGAGCCACGTCGGGTAGACCGTCTTATCAAGCTCATCAAGCGCACGTGAGGTCGTTACCACCAACTCGCCACTACAGGGCGTCTCTTCGGTCTTATTGACGATTTGCTGAATCTGCACCAATAAATTAACGTTAATACTTTGGTTAATCGTATCGCGAGTGGTGGTAATGCAGCGCTCATTGTAGATAGTGGTCAAGGTGATGGCATTAAAGTTCAGCGCACACTCGACGCTGTCCATGCCAAGAGCCAGTCCCAGACGCTTTGATAAATCCACCACGACGGCTGACTCAGCGCCATATTGCATGAGTAATAATCCGCAGCGCACGCATAGTCGGGTAGTAAGTTGCTGCTGAGTGTAGGTGATTTGAGTCATGATGGTCTTTGATTCTATAGGTTTGCGAGCGATTGTTATATGTATTGTCATGCAAATTGGGGTCTAAAAGCAAAGTAAAATAGCACTGTTTACATCAAAAAAGCCATTCCTATTATTTAGAAATGGCTTTTTGTTTGCTAGCTATAAATCTCTGTATTTAAGAGCAGGTGTTATAGGGCAATTTAGAGGTGGATTATGACCTTTTCGCGTTGGTACGCTGTCCCCACCACGACAATGCTGATACCAATACCGCACCTAAAATCATTAAACCAATAGTGGTGAACCACTGCGCGCCGGCAGGATAGTTCCATGGTGCCACATTGTGTACAGCCTCAGTATTTAACGCGCCTAACGCATCGACTTTCCAAGGCCAGACCTTGACCAAAGAGCCTGCGATAAAGCCAGTTAACAAGGCCAATGTGCCTTGATAATAACGTGCTAATAACCATTTTAATGCGCGGGTAAATAGCAATAGTCCCGTGACCATGCCGGCCATCAGGGTGACAATGACAGGTTGATTAAAGTTATGCACTGCCTCTAATACCGCATCGTAAACACCAAGCAGCAGTAATATAAAGGAGCCTGATATTCCAGGTAAAATCATTGCACAAATAGCAATCGCGCCAGCAAAGAAGATATAAGGAAGGCTAGGCTCCGTGCTTAGTATCGGCATATTACTAACACCGACAGCAGCGACGATACCGAAGATAAATAAGGCGCCGCGGGTTATATTCCACTGCTTAATCTCGGCCAGCAAAATGACTACGGTGGTCATTACTAGGCCAAAGAAGAACGACCAGATAAATAGGGGCTGATTGTCCAACAGGTATTTAATCATGCCCGCTAATGTGGCAAAGCTGGTGACGATACCTAACATCAACACCAATAAGAACGTCGCATCGACTTCACGCCAAATCGCCATTAAGCCTTTTAATCCGCCATGCTCACGAAACACATGCCATAAGCTTGGACCAATACTGCCCAGCGCATTAATAAGGCGCTCATAAATACCGGCAATCAGTGCAATGGTACCACCGGACACACCGGGTACGATGTCTGCAGCGCCCATCGCCATACCCTTGACATAGGTGGCAGCTAGATTTTTGGGGCTGTTGTCTGGGCTAGTCTGAACATCGGGGTTATGCGGTTGTGACGACGATTCTTGATGAGGCGGTCTGGGTGAGTGTGATGTCGTCATAGACATTCCTTGCAAGATAAGAGATAAAAAAAGAGTATATAAATTTTGAGAGCAAAGCGAAAGACACTTTACTAAACGGCTATTTTAACCCATCTGGATAACAAAAAAGGCCATTCTATCAACAATAGCCTTTCTATAAATACTTAAGCGTGCTATTGATAAGCAATTAGCCAAATTTTTTTACAACTGGTTAGATTTGGTTAGTAACTAATGATTACAGTTCACAGAAATTTTATCTACAAATCATATTGGATTGTGTGGCTGAGTATGAAATAAGCTAGGATACAGTAGTAAATTTAATATTTTGGGAGACAACTATGCCAATCGGAATTTTAACCCTGACTTTCTCACTTCCTGGTTGTGGTTCATTAAAAGAAAAGAGGATGCGTATGGGCGGATTGCATGAGCGTTTTGGGCGCAATCCTGCGGTAGCGGTGTGTGAAAGCGGTGAGCGTAACCGTCATGATGCCAGTGAATGGACGTTTGTGGTGGTAGGGCTAAACAAGCGTGAGATTGAATCCGAATTTAGTCAGATTGAAGACAAGATTCAGCGTGTGGTTGAGGCACGGATTATGGATGTGAGACGGGAGTTTATTTAAATATTTTTTCAAGTGAACCGCCCTGACTATATCGGAGAGTGGATTACTTGAGTCAGGCAGCTTTGTCTGACTCACTAAGACTATCATAGCATCGTCTATCAAACTCAAAAGGCCACACATAACCAATCGTACTATGCAAACGTGTTTTGTTAAACCTGAGACGGGTTAAGAATCGTTTAAGTATCGATTTAGCTTTGCAAGGCGAGAGCTGTGCTCGAGTAGATCACCTGTCGTGCCAACAGATGCAATGACGCCAGAATCAGCCATCTTATCAGTATAGCGAATGGATAAATACTGAACCCCTCTATCACTTCTGTCAGGGCCCACGTTAACCTCTATGTTCAATTATGAAAGTATGAGTTTTGGAAGCGCCACGCAAACCTACGGAATATGCAAGAATATGAGAAGAATATTACGCCGCACAGTTTGTCTCCTTAATACAAGCGACAAACATAATAGGCAAAATAATTAACAAGTAAAGTCTAAGCCCTAAACCTCCACTGAGCATACGTATAGGAGACTCTTGGATATGTTCTGGGACTGAATATTCTGTGATAGTAATTGGATAACTATGATAAGTCTGAATAGCATTAGCGGCAACGTCAGTCGCTGTATAGACGTCTCCAACTAATGCTATCTCAAAGTGCTCACTGCCATCTGGTAAACACACCCTAGGGGCACATTTCTTAACCTCAAATATTGTTGTTGTGATGCCATGAATCTAGGGGCCGTTAATACCTATGAAGGCACTCATGATATTCATGCTCTTATTTTGAGGCGTACAAAACAGGCATCCAAGCATTCACCTAAGTTGACTGGTAATTAAAAATAAATTATAGAACATTTGTCGATTATATGATATAAAATATCAAAATTAGAATGATGATTTAATAAATCAATCATAGTTTTTCCTAATATAAAGTTCACTATGGGTGACGTCTGGTATATCTTGTTTGTTAAGGGATAGGCAAGGGAGAAAGCTTGTCGATTCTTGTAATACCACATACATAATCTGAACTTATAGTAACGATCATAAAATCAACGCTTTAACCAACAGTTTGGTGAAAAGGCTCACTGAGGAGTGGACTATCTCTACTAAACTGAAAACAGAGCATTAAATTGCTCCAAACCATCATAGGAAATTAAAAGTGTCTAATACTGATAATACCCAAAACAACCCAAACACCAACACCACTTACGATCAAGGGAATGGTGAAGGTCCTACAATTCACAGCGAAAATGCGGATCAAACCCATACTCCTGAACGTCCAAGTGCTGGCGTGTGTCCTGTAATGCATCAAGCGCACACCACTAAGGCGTCTTCAGTCACTGATTGGTGGCCAAACACGCTTAACCTAGATATCTTGCATCAACATGATCAAAAGACCAACCCAATGGATCCAGACTTTGATTATGCCAAAGCATTCTCTGAGTTAGATTTGGAAGCGGTAAAACAAGATTTAAAACAATTCATGACAGATTCGCAAGAATGGTGGCCAGCGGATTGGGGTCATTACGGCGGCTTAATGATTCGTATGGCGTGGCACTCGGCAGGTACTTATCGCCGTGCGGATGGTCGTGGCGGTTCAGGTACGGGCAATCAACGTTTTGCGCCTTTAAACAGCTGGCCAGACAACGCAAACTTAGATAAGGCCCGTCGATTGTTATGGCCTATTAAGCGCAAATATGGCAACAAGCTATCTTGGGCAGACCTTATGATTCTAGCGGGTAATATGGCTTATGAGTCAATGGGCTTTAAAACATTAGGATTCGCTGGTGGCCGTGAAGATATCTGGCACCCAGAAAAAGATATTTATTGGGGTTCAGAGCGTGAATGGTTGGCAGAAACTAAAAACCGTTATGAAGATGATGCCAAACGTGAAAGTCTTGAAAATCCTCTTGCTGCCGTGCAGATGGGTCTAATCTATGTGAACCCAGAAGGTGTGGATGGTAATCCTGATCCATTGAAAACCGCTGCTGATATTCGTACGACCTTTGGCCGTATGTCTATGAATGACGAAGAGACAGTTGCTTTGACAGCAGGTGGTCACACAGTAGGTAAAACTCACGGTAATGGCGATGCTTCATTATTAGAAGATGAGCCAGAAGCTGCGGATGTGAAAGAGCAAGGTCTAGGTTGGCGCAATCCTAAAGGTAAAGGTAATGCGGGCGACACGGTAACCAGTGGTATTGAAGGTGCGTGGACCACTCATCCGACGCAGTGGGACTATGGCTACTTTGACTTATTATTCAAGTATGACTGGGAGCTTACTAAGAGCCCTGCCGGTGCTTGGCAGTGGGAACCTGTTAACATCGCTGAAGAAGACCGTCCAGTCGATGCTCATGATCCAAGTGTACGCCGTAACCCAATCATGACAGATGCTGATATGGCCATGATTAAAGATCCTGAGTATCGTAAAATCTCTGAGAAGTTCCATAACGATCCAGAGTATTTTGATCAAGTATTCGCCAAAGCTTGGTTTAAATTGACGCACCGTGATTTGGGTCCAAAGTCTCGCTATTTAGGTGCAGATGTTCCTGCTGAAGACTTCATTTGGCAAGATCCTATCCCAGAGGGCAATGCTAATTTAACCGATGATGATATCGCTAAACTAAGCGCTCAAATTCTAGACAGCGGTTTAGAAAGACGCGAGCTGATCATTACGGCTTGGGATAGCGCACGTACTTATCGTCAGTCAGATTATCGTGGTGGCGCTAATGGCGCTCGTATTCGTCTTGCTCCACAAAAGGACTGGATTGGTAATGAGCCTGAACAGTTAAAACGTGTATTAGATACTTTAACTCGCATTCAGTCTGAATTTGATAAACCAGTTAGCCTAGCTGATTTAATTGTATTAGGTGGTAATGCTGCGATTGAGGAAGCGGCTAAAGAGGCTGGCGTTGATGTCAAAGTACCTTTTGTAGCTGGCCGTGGTGATGCGACAGATGAGATGACAGACGTTGATTCTTTCTCTGACCTTGAGCCTTTACACGATGGCTATCGTAACTGGGTGAAGAGAGACTATGCGGTGTCTCCAGAAGAGATGCTATTGGATCGCACTCAGTTAATGGGTCTAACTGCTCCTGAAATGGTCGTATTAATCGGTGGTATGCGTGTACTTGATACTAATTATGGTCACAGTAATAAAGGTGTATTTACCGATCGCCCAGGTGTGTTAACCAATGATTTCTTCGTTAACTTAACGGATATGAATTACACTTGGGAACCTGTTAAGACCGATAATACTGCTGCTCAATCTTATATTATTCGTGAACGTCGTACGGGTAATATGAAATGGGAAGCGACGCGTGTTGACCTAGTCTTTGGTTCAAACTCTATCTTACGCTCTTATGCAGAGCTTTATGCACAAGACGATAACTTAGAGAAATTTGTCAAAGACTTCGTGAACGCTTGGAACAAAGTTATGATGGCCGATCGTTATGATGTTAACCAAGCTGGTTAATCTATTTAGCTTGCTTTGATATCATTAGACTTTAGAGTCTTAAATTAAAAAGCAGCTACCTAATTAGGTGGCTGCTTTTTTTATATGGCGCAAAAACATATCGGTTAAAATAAAGTTATATCAAATCTAGAAATTAACCTATCGAGGAAGACGCGTGCATACGCTAAAAATAGTAGGTTCAGCGAGACTGAAAAAGATAGGTTGTTTTATAGAAAAGGTATCATTAACGTTTTAAGCGCTAATCAAAGGATGCTAAATGAACCACCTCTTTGTGCAACAGACCCTAATTTAACTTTTATCTGTAGTTACGCATATATCTCTTCCAGTCTAATACACGACACCAACCGTTCCTCCCACTCCCGCAATTCAGGCTCAACTTGCGCACACTCTGCTGTTGCATAAGGGCAGCGCTTATGTAGTGCACACCCAGAAGGTGGATTTAATGGACTTGGAAGCTCCCCCTTTAATGTTAATGCTTTTTTATGCCCATGAATACTGGGAGCGGCACTTAACAAGGCGATGGTATAGGGATGTTTTGGATTGTTATAGATAGCTTCTTTTGGGCCATGCTCGACAACTTTACCGAGATACATGACCATAAGGTCGTCTGCCACATGCCTAACGACGGACAAATCATGCGAAATAAAGACGTAAGCGGTATGGTATTCGTCTTGCAAATCCATAAATAGATTAAGTACCTGAGCTTGGATGGACACATCAAGTGCCGAAGTCGGCTCATCAGCCACCACAATCTTTGGATTAAGCATCATAGCGCGGGCAAGGGCGATACGTTGTCTTTGACCCCCTGAAAACATATGCGGGTATCGACCTGAGTGTTCAGGACGTAGACCCACAAGGCGCATCATCTTATGTATTTTTTCTTTTTTCTCATTCGCGGAAAGATTGGTATGAATATCTAAAGGTTCTGTCAGTTGATACCCAATCGTATGGCGAGGATTGAGACTGCCATAAGGATTTTGGAATACCATCTGAATTTCAGTACGGATTTTTTTAAGCGCGCGGCGACCAAAGCTGGTGGTATTGACGTCATTAATAAAAAGCTGACCTTGGGTGGGCTGCTCAATTAAGGTCAACTGTCTAGCAAGGGTTGATTTTCCACATCCTGACTCACCGACGACTGCTAAGGTTTTCCCCGCTTTAAGCTCGAAGGATATCCCATTTAACGCCTTAACTTGCCCTTTGGGTTTTCCGATACCTTGAGACACTGGGTAGTGCTTATGTAGGTTTTCTGCTTTTAAAACGACTTTGTCCGAGTTCATATTAAGCTCCCCATTGACGCAGGGTCATTCTGTGAAGGTGTTGTAGTAGGCTTGGTTGGGAGAGTGGTGTGGATACAACGTACCTTTCCGTGTTCAGTCTTTAGTATCGGCGGCGGTACCTCGCAGGCCTCTTCTTTATAAGGACACCGAGGTGATAGCAAACAGCCTTTAGGTCGATCATACTGACTGGGCACCACACCAGGTAGACTGTTAAGCCGAGCTTGTCCGATGGCAAGCTCAGGTATGGCTTGCAGTAGTGCTTCGGTGTAGGGATGCACAGGTTGTTCAAAAATATGGGGAACGGTATTGGTTTCAACCATTTGACCAGCATACATGACGGCGACATCGCGCGCATTTTGTGAGACCAAACCAAGATCATGAGTGATGAGTACCATCGCCATTTGTTTTTCACGTTGCAGACGACTTAATAAATCCATAATCTGGGCTTGAACGGTGACATCGAGGGCGGTAGTTGGTTCGTCGGCAATCAGGAGTTTGGGCTCACAAGCCAGCGCCATGGCGATCATAACCCGTTGACTCATTCCCCCTGACAGTTGATGTGGATATACTTTTAGTCGGTTCTTAGCATCAGGAATCTCAACCAACTCTAGCAGTTCTAATATACGCTGACGAACCGCGTCACCTTTAAGTCCTAAATGTGTCTTTAACACTTCCGCTATCTGAAATTCAATGGTAAAGCTTGGGTTAAGGCAAGACATGGCGTTTTGAAAAATCATAGAGATATCTTTACCGATGACCTGACGTCTGTCACGGTCGTTAAGGGTAAGCATATCCTTACCATCAAACTGCATCTTATTAGCAGCGACAGTCGCACTTGATGGTAGTAGACCCATTAATGCCATCATAGTGACTGATTTCCCAGAGCCTGATTCACCCACTACAGCTAGAACTTCGCCTTGATGAAGTTGCAGTGACACATCATCGACAGCCCGAAAGGCACGTGCGCCTTTACCAAAGGTCACTGATAGATTGTCAATATCAAGCAAAAGAGGTTTGGTATCTTTAGTCATAGCAGCGTCATTCATTGGATAATTATTAAACTCATCAGCATTATTTGCAGTGGTCTTATCATTTTTCGTCGTATGTGTCGTAGTATGTGTCGTAAGTCGGCTCATTAGGATACCTGCTTTAATTTAGGGTCAAGCGCATCACGTAAGCCATCACCGGTTAGGTTAATGGACAAAGCCGCTAAGAAAATCGCTAAACCAGGCCAGATTGCCAACCACACATTACTTTGAATATATTGGCGGGCAGTACCTAGCATTGCTCCCCATTCAGCATCAGGAGGCTGAACGCCGAAACCTAAGAAACCAATAGCACCTGCTTCCAAAATAGCAGAAGAGAATATCATCGTTGCTTGTACGATCAAAGGTGCCATACAGTTCGGTAATATAGTGATAAATAGCAAGCGTATGACACTAGCACCCATGACTTTTGAGGCAACAAAATACTCACGTTGAAGTTCAACCATAGCTGTTGCACGGGTTAAGCGAATAAAAGGTGGCGTACATACCAAGGCAATAGTGATAATGGTATTGGTCATTGACGGCCCTAATATCGCAGCGATGATAATCGCTAATAATAGACTTGGATAAGACATCAAAATATCATTGACCAACATGACCGCCTTACCCCAGATCTTAGGCCAAAAGGCAGCACTAAGACCAAGACTGACCCCCGAAATCATAGCTAATGTTGTGGCGCTTAGCCCAATAAATAAGGAGTAGCGGGCGCCATACATGACCCGAGAAAGGGTGTCACGGCCGGCGTCATCAGTGCCTAAAAAAAACTGAGCATCGCCGCCACTAAAAAAAGATGGTGGCAGTTGCTCTTGGCCTGTATATAGCTCATAGGGATCATGAGGAGCAATGGCAGGCGCTAATAGTGCCACTATCACCATAATGATTAATACCAATAGACCTAGGACCGCTCCTCGGTTACGACAAAATGTTGACACAAACAGTCGCATCGATGAGGGTGGGTTGGCAGAGAGAAGATCTTCATCTTCAATAAGTACGGTAGGCTTCATCAAGATTTCCTATTTTCAAATGCTTTTATTTAAGATTGCTAGGGTTGTTTGCTCGACCTATTGAGTTAGGAGGTATGACGTACACGAGGATTGATGAGCCCGTATAAAATATCCACCATCAAACTCACTAAGATTAGCGCCGTTGCCACCAGCAAAATACCGTTTTGAACGATGGGATAGTCTCGGGTGAAGAACCCATCGAGGAGCCAGTTGCCAACACCTGGCCAACTAAAGATTGTCTCCGTGATAATTGCCCCTGCCAATAAGGTCGCCATCTGTAAGCCAATAACGGTCACGACAGTTATAAGAGCATTTCGCATCACATGAATTAATATGACACGCTTCGGAGATAAGCCCTTGGCTTTTGCAGTGCGCACGTAGTCTTCATCCAACACCTCAAGCATGGCAGAGCGTGTCATACGGGCAATCATAGCCAAAGGAATTGTTGATAACGCGATAGAAGGTAGAATAAAGTGTTTTACCACATTCCAAAAAGCTCCAGGAATGCCTGAGGACAGTGAGCCCAATAGCCAAGAGCCATATAGAGGCTTAACATCCAAAAACTGAGCGACAGAGATGACCCCTGATACAGGAAGCAATCCTAAATAGTGTGCAAATATACCCGTCAAGATAGGGCCTAATAGATAAATAGGCATTGAGTAACCAGCCAATGCCCCTGACATAAGGGTGTAATCAAGCCAAGACCCCCGTCTCAATGCTGCCAAAATTCCAAGGCTGACACCAACGATACTGGCGATGACAATGGCACATAGCGCTAATTCTAACGTTGGCACAAAGTGGGCAAAGAAGTCTTGTAAAACAGGGGTTCGGGTCCTAAAAGAGGCACCGAAATCCCCTTGCAAGATACCGGTAATATAATCCCAATACTGGATAGGCAAAGGTTTGTCTAGTCCTAGTCGGGCTAAGGCCTGTGCATGCATTTCAGGATCAACCATGCGTTCACCCATCATAATTTCTACCGCGTCACCCGGTACAAGGCGTATCAGGGTAAAGGTGGACAGAGTGAGACCAATATAAACGGGGATAAGAATCATTATTCGGCGAAGAATATACAATAGCATGAGTAAGCTCGAATTTTAGAAGAATGAGTTTGCTATAAACGTCACGTCAACAAGGTAACGTATCAGAAGTTTTAGAGATATGGACACCAATAATATTAGGACTGACATAATTAGTATTGACGCAAAACAATATTTGACAAGTGACATGCGACTGGACGTTATATACTGCGCCTGATGGAGATTCCATACAATCAGCGTCAATAAATGATTAGCAGTCGCTACAAGTCAATGATGTGTCAGTCCTAAATATAAAAAAGGCTGGAACAGAGTTTGTCTGAACCAGCCAATTTACCTAGCTATCGATTGATAGGTTTACTGGGTAAGGTTCTTAACATTATTGGTGTCTTAATTACTGAAAATATTGCTTAGTAATCATTAACTAATTGCTCAGTAAATAGTCAGCAACTATTAAGTAGTTAATAAGTAGCTACTCAATATCGACACCATCAAAACGAATCGAACCCAATGGACTAATTTTATAGTCTTTAACATTCGGCGTTGTTAGTACGGTTACAACTGAGTTGGCTACCGTGGTCCAAGGCAATTGTTCTTTGAAGATAACTTGCGCTTGTTTGTAGTTCTCAATACGCTCGTCTTGATCAGTAATGGCTCTGGCGTCCATCACCAACTTATCGAAGTCCTCATTACACCAGCGTGCATAGTTATTGCCATTTACCGCATCGCACGATAATAAGACACCTAACCAGTTATCAGGATCACCATTATCGCCCGTCCAGCCTGCTAGGATCACATCATGCTCACCTTTGTTGGCGCGTTTTAGATACTCACCCCACTCAAAGGTTTTAAGGTTGGCTTTAACCCCAATCTTAGCCCAGTCAGCTTGTATCATTTCAGCCATTAGCTTGGCGTTAGGATTGTAAGGGCGTTGAACGGGCATATACCATAAGTCAGTTTCAAAGCCACTAACACCTGCCTCATCTAAGATAGCTTTGGCCTTAGCTGTGTCATAAGGCGCATCTTTTAAGGTCTCATTGTAGCCCCACTGCGATGGTGGCATAGGATTAGTTGATTTGACACCCGCACCTTGATAAACCGCATCAATTAAGGCGTCTTTGTTGATCGCCATATCAAGCGCTTGACGCACACGAAGATCACTAAGCTCTGGTCTGTCCGTGTTATACGCAATATATCCAACGTTAAATCCGGGCTGTTCAAGGACATTGGCTTTGCCTGACGCTTTAGCAGATTCGACTTCAGAAGGGTTGGCATAGGCCGATACGTTACATTCGCCAGCCTGCACTTTTTGAGCCCTTACCGCAGAATCTTTGGTAATGACAAAGACAAGATTGTCGATATGGATATCGTCTTTATTCCAGTAGTCTGGATTTTTGGTATAACGAATTTGTGAGTCTTTTTGATAAGAGGTAAATACAAATGGTCCTGTACCCACCGGCTTGGTATTTATGTCAGCAGCATGACCGGCATCTAATAAGGATTGTGCATATTCGGCAGAGTCTATGTAAGCAAATGGCATGGCTAGATTCTGCAGGAACGGTGCATTTACTTCATTGAGCGTGATTTTAACGGTATAGTCGTTAACTTTCTCGATATTAGCAATGTTCTCGGGTAGCCCCATATCGACAGAGTAGGGGAATTCAGCTTGATAGGCTTTGTTAAACTCAAACTCTGGATCGGTCAGACGTTTTAATGTAAAGACCACATCATCCGCGTTAAAGTCACGTGTTGGCGTAAAATAATCGGTTTTTCCAAACTTCACGCCTTTTCGCAAGTGTAGCGTATAGGTTTTTCCATCATCACTAATTTCCCAACTTTCTGCTAAACCCGGCTGAATCTCAGTTTCACCACGTTTAAACTCAACCAATCCGTTATAGATAGGGTAGGAGCTTGCATCAAAATCTGTACCGGCGGTGTATTGGGCAGGATCAAAACCAGCGGGACTCCCTTCTGAACAGTAAATAAGCGTTTTTGCGGCCTCTGAACCATTACTAGCAGCAGTTTCTTTATTACCACCACCACAAGCTGTGACGGCTAGAGTTGCTGCCGCTAATAAACTGAGTTTAAAAAGAGGGTATTTCATGTTGGCTTCCTAATTGGCTATTTGAAATAAAGAGAAAAATAAACGATTTAAGTGTGACAAGAAGTTCAGTAAATGGCGTTATGAATTCGTTGAACTTTGAATGATAAAGATGCAAAACGTATGCCAATAGTTGAGGGGGATAATCAGAAACGTCCTTGTCATTTGCCTAAATAAATCTGCGCTTTAAATTAAAAATTAAGAGCAGTATGAATAATATATATGTTAAGTCAATGTTGCGCAAGTCAACACTTAAGTTAATTTATATAAATAGCCTGTTAAAAAGATATTTTTGTTAAATGATTGATTACATAAATTTATGTATTGAAATTAATAAAACAATTGATTACAATCTGCAATTATTAATACAAATGATAATGATTCGCATTAACGTTTAAGTATTTCTTATTATAAACTGTTGTTTTAAGCTTACGTTTTCTTATTAAAAATTTCTCCTCAAACACAGTCAACCCTTGTCATAGACAGCGCTAAACTATCGTACTTGTCTATTATTTACTATCTGTATCTGGCCTATCCGGTAAGTACTTTAGTGCAGTCTATGAATTTTATTGAGAGTAAGTCATATGTCTATATCAATTTCTTATCGTTTATCTCCTTTAGCATTGTGAGTGACAACGGTACTCGTTAGCCAAGCTTCAAATGCAGCACCGACGACAAATAGCGATATACCTATTATGACCGCACAAACCATAACGGTGACAGCCAATCGCTCCGTGCATGATAGGGTACAAAATGATGCTGTTTATATTGATCAATACTTACCTGCACAGCAAGCCAGTATGCTTAGTGACTTTTTGGGTGCTGTACCTAGTGTTGATGTGGGTGGTACGTCAGCCATTACTCAACGTATGCAAATCCGTGGAATGAGTGATACGGATTTAAAAGTAACTGTTGATGGTGCCCGTCAAGAAGGGTATATGTTCTATCATATGGGTGATATTACACTAGACCCTGACTTGCTAAAGCAGGCTGAAGTTGCCGTGGGTAATAACTCAGTCACACTAGGCAACCACGCATTAGGTGGTGCTGTGCAATTTAGTACGGTTGATGCTGCTGATTTATTGGCGCCTGATCAGCAAATGGGCGGCAAAGTCCATGTGGGGTATGCGGATAACAATGATGAGTGGTTAACCGCTGCGACACTATTTGCCGCACCAACTGAAGATGTTGATTTATTGGCTTATTATGGCAGACGAGATGCCAAAGCAGGGGAAGATGGGAAAGGGGATGAAATTCAAACCAAAGACAGTAAAAGCGAAAATATATTGTTAAAAGCAGGCACTTATATCACACCAGATCAACATATCAAAGCAAGCTTTAGCCGTACTAAAAATACGGGCGACTATCCCCTACGTCCAGATTTTCCAATGACACAGGGCGATCAGAGTTTTAACCCTATTATCCCACAAGAAGTTAAGCGTGATACCTATACGCTTGAATACAACTTCGACCCATCGAATGACCTGATCGATATAGATGCTAATCTGTATCAAACTAAAACCGAAATGCACCGTAATTTTGATTCAAGTCTTAAAACAACAGGGGGTAAAATTCAAAACACTAGTTTAGTTGATTCAAGTTTTGGTTCACACAGGGTTATCACAGGCGTTGAACATTATAAAAAAGAATCTAAATTTGATGGACAAGATTTTGGCACACGTCGTCCAACTCACGGTACAGATGAAGCGAAAAGCACATCAGTATTTTTAGAGGATCAATGGCGTTTGAATAAGTTAACGCTGACTCCAGGGGTACGTTACGACCGCTATGAGTCACCAAAATATATTGCTGATGGTAAAAAATATAATAATGTTGTCGGTGCTTTAGCTGCCAGCTATGATATTGCGCCGCATACAACTGTGTTTGTAAGTTATACCGAGTTATTTAATGGTCCTAACTTAGGTCAAGTATTATATAACCGTAATGGGGAAGATACTTTTGTAAGTCGTAATTTAAAGCCAGAAGAAGGGGATAACTCAGAAGATGGTTTTACAACAACATTGCGCGGTCTCAATACAGCAAATGATACTTTGCAGCTCAGTGCAAAATACTTTGTGACAGATTTAGAGAACTATATTGACTTTGTACGAGTGCTACCGGGTGGCAGAGGGGGTATAGACTGTGAAACAGGGCTACCTGGAGGTCGTTGTAATGGCGCCTTAAATAAAGATGAAGAAGTCAGAATCAAAGGGGGAGAAGTTTCTGCCACCTATAGCGCTGACAATTATAATATTGGTCTAAGCTATGCTCGTGCCCGCAGTAACGGTAAAGAAACCGGCTATAACTTATACCGAGATACGGGTGATAAAGTCATGCTAAACTTGGCGACTCAACCAAGTGATGAAATGGAAATTGGATGGCGCAGTACTTTTGTTAGCTCTCTCACACCAAAAACAGCCGGCAATGATCCGAAAAAACCAAGCTATGATGTTCATGATGTATTTATGAGCTACACACCAAAACAGGTCAAAGGCTTAAAAGCAACTTTCGGGGTTTATAATCTATTTGATGAAACCTATGCAGATCATGCCTCACGTAACTTAGGTACGAATATGTCAGCTAATGGCGTGCGCTATCAAACTGACTATGAACCAGGTCGTAACTTTAAAGCCGCATTAACCTATCAGTTCTAAGAACAAACTCCTCGTGATATACGATGAGGCCAAAACAGAGGGTTATGAGATCAAAAAAAGGGCTTTTAAGACAAACAATTAAAGGAAGAGCGGTAGTTAAAGTAGTTAAAGCAATGGCAGCTACTCCTGCTTTACGCTACTATCTGCCAGTGTTGGCAATGCGTTTGCTATAGTTTGTCGTGTCGCTTGCTTCACGTCGCCACGACAAAGCTAAGCAACGCAGTATGCCAACTCTAGCAGTATATCCGCTGCAATCAGGGCTAAACCTCTTTTGGCACTCTTGTGCAGCAGCAGGTTAGACTTAATTTTAAGTTTGATATTCATTAAGCCATTAGTTAACAATGAAACCCCTATTGCTCAACATAGCAATGGAGGTTTTTCAATCGTTATTTATCCAAAAGGGCGGGATGATATGTCAATAATACGACAGAGGGAAAAACCGCAAACCTTTATAGTCTTATTGAGTCGGAATATTCAGACTTTGCGGAGGCGGTTGATGAGTTAGAGAAACTGGTGAAATAGCTCATGAAAAACGTTATGTAACTTTAGGTGTAATTGGTATTTTAGCAGCTAGTTTCTATTTCTACATGTTATTCTTTTTTTGGGTGATTACCGAGGTACGAGACTCAACATTTAATATCTATAACGTAATATTTGCTATGGTTAGCACACATTCTACACTCTAATGACGTTATGCATTATCGTCGACACTATCAACAAGGTGCGACTTACTTTTTTACGATTGTTTTGCAAGATAGGTATAGCGAC
The DNA here is from genome assembly GCF_057396245.1 of Psychrobacter sp. CX16. Lineage (NCBI taxonomy): Bacteria > Pseudomonadati > Pseudomonadota > Gammaproteobacteria > Moraxellales > Moraxellaceae > Psychrobacter > Psychrobacter sp. CX16. The sequence goes on along the minus strand of NZ_JBXYJF010000011.1, from coordinate 30,417 downwards.
TTGTTAATAGCTCATATCGACTTCTAAACAAATCCTGATAAAATCCATAGCACTGAGCTTATGATGCTTTTACGAAGGGTTCTCGGTTTAATTAGCAGGGAACGGGTATAGATAACTGTCCTCATCAATAATCTTGCGTTTTCTACCCTCAATATAATACTCACCTCCGTGTTCTAGGCGTATCATAAAGTCCCAATCTCCATTGGCGGCTAATAGCTCGTTAAATAGTTGCTGGCGTAGGCCTGCATAGGCATCTAAAGTATCTTTGCCAGACTTTAATAATAGCGGGGTGTCGGACACATAAAAGATGACAAAGGTATTGTCCGCACGCTTTTCAAGCCGTTGTAAGTCAATACCATATTTATCCAGCACCGTTTTAGTGGGATGATTAAAACGAGTGACATCATTAATCCAAACTGGTTTTTCAATATACTGATACCTTAGGTTATAGGTGTCATCCGTGGTTCTATATTCAAAGATACGACCATACTTGTCGATGACGTAAGAGGCAAAACGAGGAGAGGTGTGGGGGTCACCGCCACAGGCGCTATTGTGCTTTTCGTATATAGTCACCTCGACATTGCTATTTAATATCTCATTGTCGTAAGGCCCAATAGTGTATTGATAGCACTGTGTAAAGTGGCGCATGAGCAGGTCATAACTACGCTTTTGCTTAGGATTGAAATTTGCAAACGGGTTTATATCAAGGTTGGTGATAGAGATTGTACGATCATTCATAACAGGTGAATTATAAGAGGGATGCGCTAATACAGGCAAGCTTACCATATTTAGCAAGCTTGCCATAAAAGAGGTCAGCAGTTTTATCCGAGGCAATGATGACATCTGACACATCCTTTTGAAATAGGCTTTAATAAATAGTCAAGGCTATTTTAACAATGATTCCGCTATATTAATACAGACAGTTAGCTATCTATCTATCAGACTTAAACAACGATCAGATAATTACTATATTAAACAGTTATCGACGTCTAAATTTAAGTCTGGTTTGCATAGAGTTCACGCATTAATTTTTATCGTGCTTACCTCCACCCAACCTTGGCTGAATATATAAAAGTAATTATCCATCATAGGTTATATTACAAATCTCTTTACCATTAAAAGATACGTCTAATATATGACTGATATCAAAGATATAACTATCTCCTTAAAATAAAAACCGCCTATAGCGTTGGCTATGAGCGGTTTTATAATAATCTATCTTTGAGTTTGACTTTAGTGCAACTTATAGCGCAGGGTAGGCTTCTTTTAATGCCGCAATAATTTGTTCTTTTGCTGCATCATTATAAAGAGCGCACTCATTTTTATCAGCTTCTGTCAGTGTTTCACTGCCTGGCCAGTAATAGATGCCGTAATAAGTTTTATTGTCATATTTTACATAGGCGCTAGATGTATTATCTTCATACTCATCTTTATTAGATGATGCCTTCCATGGAATACCTGCCCATGTCCCTTCAAGTAGGTCAGTATTATAACTACCATCAAAGCCATTATCGCTAATACTGTCAGTTTCAAAATCGATATAAGGTATATCACCATGCGATATTGAAACGAGCTTTTTACAAGTGGCGTTGTTATTAAACACACTTAGCTGATTCGGTAAGTTATTTAGACGTTCAAGAGTTTCAGCTGAAATATACTCGTCGTCGATATTCTCAAGTGCAAACACATCTCCAATTTTCTGATTAGCAATTGATACGTCTTTCATTTTGAAAGTATAAGTTGCACCGTTACTTAATCGCTGAGTGAGAATATTATTGTTATATGTGGTCTTATACCACTCAACTTTTCGGAAGTTATTATCAGCGATAAGTGTAGATTTTGATCTCGCTTCAAGCCCATTTACTGTTAGGGCGTATTCAATCGTGTCCTCTACATTATCATTGATATAGTCGCTTTTGTTGTACAGGGATTGCTCAATGAATTCCATGGTATTGCTGTTTGTCGCACGGAAGCTTTCTAAATGGACGTCATTTAATTGCTCAGTGTTAGTCCCATTATAGCGCTCATCAAAGTAGAAAAAATGACCAATGATACCGGCTTGAGTATCAACAGGCTTCGGATCGATAGTCGTTAAAGGCGGCTTAGGTTGCGGGTTTGGCGTTACTGGTACAGGTACCAGTGGTAGCGTCTGGAACACATCGACATAGGTAAAGACATCATCTGAGCTAGGGTCTTTGGCAGTAATACAATCACCGTTATTGATCTTGTAAATGGTGTTTTGTTTTAACGCAGGAATATCAACGGCGTTGAAGCTGTTTTTATTGTAATGAGGTGCTAACGTCAACGGTGTATTGATAGGCACACGTGCGCTAAATTTGCCTTCATCATCAATACTGCCGTAATTAACAAAGCCGCGCCCTTTTATCATGGCATCGATGCCACCAGCGATTGGCTTTTGAGTATTTTCTTCAACAAAACAGCCTTGCACCAGTGCTGAATATTCAAGCACAGCAATGTCGAGGTTCCATAAAGTAAAGTGAGTGACCTGTCCTTGATAGGTGCCGTCAGACTGACGTATTGCGACACCATCTTTGATCCAAATCATCTGCTCTTCATCGTAATACCATAATGGTATTTGTGCTAAATCTTGATCGGTGGTGGCTTCTGGAAAGGTTAGTGTTGCTCTAGTATCTTCTTTTAAATTGAGCTTGGCACCTGTATTAGGGTCAGTCAATTTCACATCAATCACACCAACGGTGACCAGACCTGTCTCATTTCGGCCGTCTTTGTCTTGACCAGCAAAGGGCTGTGCAAAAGATTGAGCACCTTCAACTGAGTCAGGATTGTAGTAGTTGCTGGCAATATTAACTTTGCCGATGTAGTCTTTACCATCAGCGGTCACAATACTATTACTTGGAATAGTAACAGTGGCGCCTGATACTTGAAGCTGATTGATACCATTACTGCTGAAAAACTCAGTAGTAACTTGGTCAGCAGACAAGATGACATCGACAGTATAGATACCACTTGTCACTGCATTAATTTCTTTAGCAGTAGTCATATAGCCATCTTTTTTAATTAAGATGATTATGCTTGAGTCGTCTGCATCGATATCTGCTAACTCTAGCGTATATTTTCCAGTGGCGTCAGTAGTCACTGTCTTGTCAGCGGCTTGAATGGTCACGCCTTGGATAGGGTTGCCTGATTTATCACTAACCATGCCACTAACGGTAAGGTTTGAGGTGTCTTTGCTACTGGTTATTTTTTGAGTGCCTGATGAATCATCACCACCGCAGCCGGCTAAGCTAAGGGTTGCAATCAATAAACCTGATGTTAGTGCATGTAAGTTTTTCATGAGATATTCTCTTATACTAAATAATAGTAGTGTACACATTTTTCGTGACACTTTGAATATCTTTTTAAATATAGATTAATAAAACTTAAAGGGTGGTTTCATACATTAAGAATAGGCCGGTAGTGTTTTGGTTAGCTAGCTAGGACGGTTTCCTGAGTATGAAAAGCACCACGCCAACCCCCTATGTCAGGATAGTTGTCACCCCCTAAGAATAAACTAAATGGGGGCAACAAGGAATAATGATGCCAAGATATAGTGAAGAGAGAAAGCAAGCGATACTAAGCAAACTATCGCCACCACATAACTTAAGTGTAGCCCAAGCTGCAAGGAGTGAAGGCATAGGATTACAGACCCTGTATAATTGGCGCAATCAAGCCCAAAAGCAAGGACAGCCCATGCCCGGCAATAAAAACACCCCCGACAACTGGTCAAGCGAAGCCAAGCTTGCCACCATAATAGAAACCAGCAGACTGACAGAGACCGAACTTAGCGAATACTGCCGCAGTAAAGGCCTATACGTCGAACAAATCAAAGCATGGCGAGCAGGTGCCTTATCAGGCTTTAACCAAACACAGAAACAAAGCTTAGCAAGCAGACGACAACAACAAGCTGACCGCAAAAAGATTAAAAAACTAGAGCGTGAGCTTAATCGCAAAGAGAAAGCTTTAGCAGAAACAGCGGCTTTACTGGTGCTCAGAAAAAAGCTGGATGCGCTCTGGGAGACCGCTGGTCTCAATGATGGTGGCAAGCTTGGCTTCGCTTTGTAACCCCTAATGAGCGTCATACAGGTAAAGATAAAGAGATACTTGCTAAACGGAAACAGACGATAGAACACGCTAAAAGTCTTAACCCTACTCGTTGGGGGAGCCGAGCCGTAAGAAATTGTACGCTAGTTAAGCCAACGACTTTAAATCCGTTAAAAGCGCCTAAATCGATTGATGAAATGAGAGTCGCCTAGTTCGTAAAAAGGTGACAACTATGTTGACAAACACCGGCTTTGTAGTATTAGATCAAACTAATATTGATTCAGATTAATTTGCATATTTTGGTTGTTGTTGCATTCAGCTAAGTGCTACTTTCTATAGTAGTCTTTCTTTTAGGTTGTTACATTCCATTAAATAATTACTTGAAATTTCATTTTCGCCCAATTTAGAATAATATATAGATAAATTATCTAAAATCTTAATCTGTTGAATTAAATTACATGTTTCAATAGACAGATTAAGTCCAGTATTTAAGTAATCAATAGCAGAGTTTAAATCATTTTTTTCCAAATACATAACTCCCAAATTTCCAGTCCAAACTGCGATATTGAACTTATGTCCAACATCTATTGCGATACTTAAAGCCTCTCTATAAAAAATTTCAGCTTTATCAAAATCCTTATAATAATACAAATAAATATTGCCTAAATTACCCAAACTCCATCCTTTGTCAATTATGCTTCCTAAATAGTCAAATATTTTAAGGGCTTTATAAAAATGTAACATTGCTCCATTAAAATCTTTAAGTTTGTAAAGAGTTTTTCCTAACTCCATATGAATTTTTCCTTCGAAGGTATCATTATTAGGATACCAATATAGAGCTTCTGTAAAAGTTTTAATAGATGTCTCAAAGTCTTCTCTCTGGCGTTGAATAACCCCAATATGTCTATAATGAATGCCAATTAGTTCGCGATCATTTAAACTTTTAGCAATTTTCAGCCCTTTTATAGCGTGCGAGTAAGCTTCCTCGGGATGGTTAGAAGAGTATAGATAAGCTAAGTGACCTCTAACTTGACACTCTTCCTTAAGCAATTTTTTTTCAACTAATGTAGGAAGTATAGTATTATAAAATTTGAAAACATGCTTTTTTCCATGTGAATTATTTAACAACTCACCAGCAATAAAATATTTTAATACAAAGAAATTATCTTGTTGAGCCCATTTTCTTATGATGGACATCGTCATAGATTGATGTTGTTTCAAATTTGATTCATATACTGATAGACTAAAACCTAATTCACTTGATAAATAATTAATTAAATTATTTGTATCTCCCTTTATCCAATGCCCCTTACTATCTTTATGATAAATACTATCTGCTGTATTTATATCTGTGCACTTGAAAACTATTCTATTAAAAGGAAGTTTGATATGATCAATATGAATAATATTATTTCTAATTACATTATTTTTAAAAATGGGAGTTAAATCAAATATATCAGAGCAGCTATATCCCATAACTATAAAATCTGAAAAGGCTGTAGAAGATGTTAGATTATTTATAACCCTTTTTCTAGCTTCAAATGATATAGATTTAGCAACTTTCTCAATAGTTATAACCAGATTCTCTTTGTCTGTAATACATCCATGAATTTTAGTAATTACTGGCTTGCTTGAGGCAAAGTCGAAACTTAAAAACTCAACTTCATTTCTGAGTACATGATAATCTTCAGATTCAATAAGCCCATTATTATTAAGAGCTACCTCTAATAGATTTGTAAAGTTTGTAGTTACAATATGAGTAATTAAGCCTTTTTTTATAGCTTTTGCTATTAGGTCATGATTCTCACATGGTTCTCCTAATTCAAAAATATTTAACAGTAAGCTTGTGTCGCTATGTTTGTTTAAAATACTAAAAAACGCCTCAAATGGCATTTTTGAAGACTTAATAATTAACTCTTTCTCTGACGCCGTCATTGGTAAGCAGTCTAGAATTAAATTCATAATGCCAAACTCACCTTTAACTAAAGGTATGCCTGAATTAAAATCAAAACCAGCTCCTAAAAAAATCCCTGCATTATTTTTAAAAGACTTTACAATCAGATTAAGTATTCCGGATTCAGAGATTACCATTTAAATTATTCCAAGTAAGCCTTAAAAATTTTAATATATTACGAGTGCAATTGGAGAATAGTATTTTAAATTTATTTAAAAATCTCTGTGTCTTCATTATCTTCATTCAAAATAATACGAGCACGTAGTCTCGAGCTCTTGGGTGTTAAGGGTGCATATGCTGCAACAACTGCCCATCGTACCTGAAGATCTTTACAGAACTCTTCTACATTTTTTGAATCATTATTTTCTCTAACTAGATATTGTTCTACATCTCGTCTCAATATGCCATAACTTGAGCCACACTGATTATGAATTAGAGACTTCTCAGACGGTCTTAGTAAAACTTGAAGGCCAGCTAATAATGATATGACAATACTCATAAGCACAATAATAAACTGTGTCTTTTCGTCAGTAGACTTCAAGAATAAAAGACCACTATTAAATGAAGATAAAATAACTAAAGGTATTCCGATAAACTTATCAATTTGTGAATATCGTTCAGACTGATTAAAGTGACCAACTTGAGCTTTCTTTAGTCGAACCTTCCATTCTTCTAGTGTTTTCCTTTGTTTATCGTTCACAAATATCACCGCAACATTGAACAGCATGATCAAATAATAAAAAAAAGTATAGAGTCTACACCACTATCAATTCTTAAAAAAAGTTTGAAGAAAATGACATTTGATTATCCTATAAATTATTGTAAACAAGGGTAGCTTTTTAACTTATTAAGATTTGTATACTCTTTTAAATTATAAAAAAACACTAATACTTTAAATCCCACTTAAACAAAAAAGCTACTCTATATAGAGTAGCTTTTCTTAAATCAATTATCAATAAAAATTTATCAACCCGCCAGCATCGGCTTCAAAAACGCGCCCGTAAATGAGGCTTTATTTTCAGCAACTTCCTCAGGCGTGCCTTCCGCGATAATCATGCCACCATTCTTGCCGCCTTCAGGACCTAAGTCGACAATCCAGTCGGCAGTCTTAATGACGTCTAGGTTATGCTCAATGACAATAATGGTATTACCCTTGTCGCGCAGTGCATGCAGAATATTAAGTAGCTTATAAATATCGTGGAAATGCAAGCCAGTGGTTGGCTCATCCAATATATAGAGCGTCTGACCGGTATCGCGTTTGGCAAGCTCACGCGCCAGCTTAACACGTTGCGCCTCACCACCCGATAATGTCGGGGCAGACTGACCCAATCGAATATAGCTCAAGCCCACATCCATAAGCGCTTGTAGCCGGCGATGAATCGGCGGAATGGCTGAGAAGAATTCAGTCGCATCTTCTACTGTCATGTCCAATACTTCGGCGATGCTCTTACCTTTGTAATGAATCTCAAGCGTCTCACGGTTATAACGCTTGCCATGACAGCTGTCACAGGGCACGTACATATCGGGTAAGAAGTGCATTTCAACTTTAATAAGGCCATCACCCTGACAGGTCTCACAGCGACCGCCTTTGACGTTGAAGCTAAAGCGACCAGCTTTATAGCCTCGAGCTTTGGCCTCTTGAGTTTGCGAGAACAAGTCACGAATAGGGGTGAACACGCCAGTATAGGTCGCTGGGTTAGAGCGAGGGGTACGCCCAATTGGGCTTTGGTCAATATCGACCATTTTATCGAGATATTCAAGCCCAGTGATACTGTTGTATTTATCAGGCACTAAAGTCGATGCGTTGTTTAATTGGGTGGCGGCCAACGGCATCAAGGTACGGTTAATCAAGGTCGATTTACCTGAGCCTGAGACTCCAGTAATACAGGTAAAGGTGCCGATAGGAATGGTGAGATCGACATCCTGTAAGTTGTTACCTGAGGCGCCTTTTAGCTCAATCTGCATTGGCACTATCTTTTTGGGCTTGGGTTTTGCATTTTTAGCTGCTTTTTTAGCCGCCGCCGCTTTGGCTTTACCCATTGGCATAATACGTGCTTTTTCAGGCGGATTATTGAGATCAATGGTTTTGGCTTTATGACGGGTTTTAGGGATTTCGATTTTCTTTTTACCTGACAAGTATTGACCGGTTAATGACTCTTCGACATCCATAATGTCTTGCATCGTACCCTCAGCAATGACATGACCACCATGCACGCCAGCACCGACACCGATATCAATCACATGATCGGCTTGGCGAATGGCATCTTCATCGTGCTCAACGACCAACACGGTATTGCCAAGATCACGTAGACGCACAAGGGTCTGTAGCAGACGGTCGTTATCCCGTTGATGCAGACCGATAGAGGGCTCATCAAGTACATACATCACGCCCATCAAACCTGCCCCGATTTGGCTAGCAAGACGGATACGCTGAGCTTCACCGCCTGACAAGGTTTCAGCTGAGCGCGCAAGGTTTAGGTAATCAAGCCCGACACTGACTAAGAAATTCAGACGCTCGTTAATCTCTTTGAAAATCTTGTCGCTGACCTCCCCTTTGGCACCGCCCATGTGCAAATCGCTATAATAGTTTGCCGCATCGCCAATAGACAGCTGCACAATGTCAGCAATGCCTCGACCGTCCACACGCACGTTACGGGCTATCTCATTGAGACGGGCGCCATCACAGACGTTACAGGTGGTATCGGCTAAATATTTTGCCAATTCATCACGCACAAAGTTACTTTGCGTCTTGGCATAGCGGCGCTCAAGGTAGGGCAATACCCCTTCAAAAGGGGTGGTTTTTTTGGTTTTACGACCACGCTCATCGGTAAAGTTAAATTGGATCTTCTCTTTACCTGAGCCATTTAGGATAATATCGCGGTGCTCTTTATCCAGCTCCTGCCACGGTGTATCCATATCAATGTCAAAGTGCTTAGCGACTGTGGTCAATAGGCCAAAGTAATAGGCATGACGTCTGTCCCAACCGTTAATCGCGCCTTGGTTTAAGGTTTTCTCAGGATTGGTCACCAGCTTTTCAGCAGAAAAATATTGACGTTTGCCAAGGCCGTCACAGGCAGGGCAAGCGCCGTAAGGATTGTTAAAACTAAATAGGCGAGGCTCAAGCTCTGATACCGCACGGTCACAAATTGGGCAAGAGTGCTTGGCAGATAATACTTGGTCGTCGCTATCTTGATTGGACGCGTCTGGGTTTGGGTTGCCATCCATATAATGCAAAATAGCTAAATCACCACCTAAGCGCAGTGCGGTCTCTAAGCTCTCGGCAACACGGTTGCCTAAGTCATCCCGTACTTTGAAGCGGTCAACCACCACCTCAATCGTGTGTTTTTTATTCTTTTCAAGGGCAGGCAACTCATCCATATCATAGACGTTACCATCGACCCGCACGCGCACAAAACCTTGTCCCACAAGCTGCTCGAGTAGCACCACATGCTCACCCTTACGGTCACGCACCACAGGCGCTAATATCATCAGCTTAGTATTTTCAGGCAATGCCATAATGTCATCGACCATTTCGGTGATGGTTTGTGCCACCATCGGTAGGTCATGCACTGGGCAATAAGGCGTGCCAACACGGGCGTATAATAAACGAAGATAATCGTAAATCTCGGTAATGGTACCGACCGTAGAGCGCGGGTTATGGTTGGTAGATTTCTGTTCAATAGCAATGGCCGGCGATAAGCCTTCGATACTATCGACTTCCGGCTTATCCATTTGCGATAAAAACTGGCGCGCATACGCTGACAAGCTCTCGACGTAACGGCGCTGACCTTCAGCATACAAGGTGTCAAAGGCCAGAGATGACTTACCGGAACCAGAAAGCCCAGTGATAACCACAAATTTATCACGGGGAATGTCGATATTGATATTTTTTAAGTTATGCGTACGTGCGCCGCGAATTTTAATGTGTTCGTGTGCCATATAAAGCCTTTGTTATTGAATGTGTTAAATAGATAACTAGATAAATAATAAAGTAATGAATAATATGAGAGACATGCTGACTAATTTAAATAAGGTCAACATGAGGTTGTTAAGGTTAATCAAATAGTAAAAGGGTAGAAACAAACGCATAAATTGTCTGTTATTTTATAATAAAGTTATGACAATAAATGTGACTGTATAATGTAATAAGATATGTCTTTAATGGTTATAATTTAGCCGAAATTCAAGGGCGATTAACGAATCGTTGCCAAATACCGTTACTGGTCAGTTCAATAAAAGACGCTTTAAATACCAGCCCTTTTGCACAACATTGAGCGCATAATCGTAGGTTCACACCATATTTTGCATAGATACTTTATAATGTACCCCTAACAAATCATAATGTACCCCTAACAAATCCATTGTCTATGATTCGTCCTAAAATAGAGGGTCATAGATGACATTGTGGCAGCGACAAAGCGAGGCAATAGCATGAATAGCATTGAGAAACGAGCCATTGCAGGGATAGGTGGTATATTTGCTTTGCGAATGATCGGGCTATTTATGATCGTGCCAGTGTTTTCAGTCTATGGTCATGATTATGCGCATGCCACACCGCTATTAATCGGCTTGGCAGTGGGTATTTACGGTCTTGGGCAGGCGATATTTCAGATACCAATGAGCCTTGCTGCCGATAAGTTTCCGCGTAAGCCGATGATTCTGTTGGGTCTGGCTTTATTTGCCATTGGCGGTATTGTTGCAGCGACGGCCACCGATATCTATCAAGTGATTATTGGCCGTGCGCTGGCAGGTAGTGGGGCAGTATCTGCGATATTGATGGCGCTATTGGCCGATGTGACCCGTGAGCAGGTGCGTACCAAAGCCATGGCGACCATGGGCCTGACGATTGCGACCTCTATTATGTTGTCCTTCGCCATTGGGCCGATGATGGTAGCAAGTGTGGGGATCTCAGGGTTGTTTTGGTTAACCACCGTCTTTGCGGTATTGGCGATGATTTTGCTGCTGGTAGTGCCGACACCGCTGCGGGTGCTCAGGCACAACTTGGCCAACAAATCGATTGGCGAGCAATTAAAAGACGTGCTAAAGATTGGCGATTTAAATCGCTTACATATCGGTATCTTTGCACTGCATTTGACCATGACCGCTATTTTTGTGATTGTTCCGCAGCAGTTGTCAGATGTGCTTGGACTAAGCGTGCGTCAGCAAGGTTTGGTCTATTTACCGCTACTATTTATTGGTTTTGCGATTGCCATTCCGTTTATTATCATCGCCGAAAAGAAGCATAAAATGCGTCAGGTATTTTTGACTGCATTAACCACGATTGTATTGGCGTTTGTTTGTTTGGCATTGGGCAGTGGTTTAAGCGTTGGTCTGATTGTCGGTCTGGGTCTGTATTTTATTGGCTTTAATTTATTAGAAGCGACCATTCCCTCCTGGATTTCCAAAAAAGCACCAGTGGCGAATAAAGCGACGGCGATGGGCATTAATTCATCCAGTCAGTTTTTGGGCGCCTTCTTTGGTGGTGCGTTGGGCGGGCTACTATTAACACACAGCCCACTGCTCTCATGGGGCATATTGGGTGTGGTGATGGCGGTAGCGCTATTATTGATTATTCCGATTTCGCAGCCGCCGTATCTGACCAGTACCACTTTGGCGATTCCTAAGCAGACCAATATCAGTGCATGGTCGCAACAAGTGATGAATATTGGCGGAGTCGATGAAGTGGTAGTGATGCCAAAAGATGGTGTGGCTTATTTAAAACTGGATAAACAAAAACTTACCGATAATTCACGACAATTACTGTCGCAACTAACCGAAACTAAGCTAGATATTTAACCAAAATTTCGGTAGAGTGATGCTCAATAAACGTGACTATCGAATGATAAATAAAATCAATACGAAACCCTAAAGGAAGTATTATGCGTGGTATTAACAAAGTAATTATCGTAGGCCATTTAGGCAATGACCCTGAGACCCGTCAATTCAGTAATGGCGGCAGTGTAACCAACATTTCTGTTGCGACCTCTGAGCAGTGGACAGACAAACAAACCGGCGAGAAGCGTGAAGCGACCGAATGGCACCGCATTGCTCTATTTAACCGTTTGGGTGAAATTGCCGCTCAGTATCTACGTAAAGGCAGCCAAGTCTATATTGAGGGCAGCCTACGTACGCGTAAATGGCAGGATCAAAACGGCCAAGACCGTTATACAACCGAAATCCGTGCTGACCAAATGCAAATGTTAGGCGGCGGTTCTGGCGGCGGTGGCAACTTTGGTGGCCAGCAACAACCTCAGCAAGGTGGTAGCTATGGCAATCAAGGCGGTAATAACCAAGGTGGCTTTGGTGGTAATCAAGACCCACAAGGCGGTTTCCAAGGTCAGCAAGGCGGCGCTCAAGGTGGTAATACCTTTAATCAAGCGCCAAGCAGCCCGCAAAATACGGCACCGCAAGCACCAAGCGCACCTGCACAAGCGCCTGGTTTTAACAACCAAACCACGATACCTGCTGGCGGCATGACAGACACGCCAAAAGATGACGACATCCCATTCTGACGTTTACCTCAGACAATATTGTAAAGTCTAACTCTGAAACCCCGCCACTAGCGGGGTTTCTTGTTATTAAAATAACAAAAATAATGTAAAAAAATATTGATGCTATAGTTGATATAGTGTACCTTTATAATATGTAAAATATTTAGGTAAATAAATGAATATTCATCCTTCAACGACATCATTCATATTGGATAGTGGAGAACGATACTGCTTAGTTATAAATCAACTAACTGGCTTGCCTGTACATCACCCTAATTTATTTATTACTACTCAATTGCGAAACAAATCTGACTCTTTCTCCACGATGATATCTGCCGCAAATAACTTAGTTGTTTTTTTGAGGTTCTTGAATGACCGTGGTATTAATCTTGAACACAGGATCATGAGTCGTATTTTTCTAACTGTAAATGAAATAGATGATCTGCGTGACTATACACAAATAAAAGTTTCAAGCTTGCCAAGCAAGAAAATTAATAATAAAAAGGATATAGATACTGTTGTTAGTCCAATAACTCATTATATGAGGCTGACCACTATTTCTGATTATTGTGCATGGTATGCTAATCATCTAATTCAGCAGCCGGACCTTAATGAATCAAGGCAAATCAAGAGACTTCAATCTCAAATTAAATCTAGACGACCTACAAAGAAAGGAAGGAATAATAGACAGGACAAGTCTCTTGATGACTCACAGCTCGAAGTATTGTTTGAAGTAATAAGAATTAACTCAGAATTTAATCCATTTAGTAAAGATGTTCAGCGTAGAAATAGACTAATTATTTTGCTGCTATATCATCTCGGTCTAAGGGGTGGTGAGCTTCTTAATTTAAGAATTCAAGATATAGATTTTTCTAAAAAAGTCTTACGGGTAATTAGACGAGCTGATGAAAAAAATGATCCTAGAGTATTTGAGCCCAATGCTAAAACTCTAGAACGTTTAATTCCCCTTGGCGATATCTTAGTTAAAGAGCTACATGACTACATAACCCTTGATAGACGCAAAATAAAGAATGCTAAAAAGAATGATTTTTTATTCGTAACTCATAAATCAGGTCCTACAGTTGGACTACCAATCACGAAATCTGGCTACTATAAAGTGATCAATGTCGTTAGGTCGGTTTCACCGGAACTGTATAGGTTGACTGGTCATAAGTTGCGACATACATGGAATAGAAAGTTCTCGGAAAAAATGGATTCTCTAGACAAAGTGCCTAGTGAAGAGAGGCAGGAGCAAATGAGATCATTCCTTATGGGCTGGAAGCCTGGTTCTAAAACTGCTGCACACTACAATAGAAGGTATATTGAAGAACAGGCTAAAATAGCAGCTATTCAGCTGCAGTCAAATACTGGAATGAGACTACCAGAGGAAAATCTTAATGGCGAGTAATACTGCTATAAAAGTTGTTGAAATTCCACCAATTGTGAATACTGATGAAGATAGTAAATTTTACTGTAGATCTAAAAGTAAAGGCTATTCCTTTCATCTAGATGATGATATTTGGGTATTGGATAAAGATAAGTCAATAAACTTAATCAAAATAAAGAGCTTACTATCTGGAGTTGTTTTAAATAGTTTTTTAAAAGTATTGAGTTTTTATGCAAGTAATTTATCAGCAGCACATACAGCTAACATTGCTGCAACTTTTTTACATATGATCAAAACTACAGATGCTAAAGAAATATCAGAAACTGTTTTAATAAATTATAGGAGTTCGTTATCTAAAGATAAGGAATACTATTTAGGGGTAGTTATAGGTTTTCTACGTAAATGGTACGAGATGGGATATGAAGGTATCAATGAAGAGGTTATAAATCTTTTAGATAGCTGGCGAATCAAAGGGAACAGAAAAGGTGATGCTGTAAGGCGTCTAGATCCTATAGAAGGCCCATTGACAAATAACGAGCTACAAGCTTTCAATGAAGGTGCAATACATGCTTTTGAGCGAAGTATTATAACCTTAGATGAGCTTGCCTTGTCATTAATTATTAGTCATACAGGGCGTCGTCCTATTCAAATATCTCATTTAAAGGTAGCAGACGTTTTATGCGGTAAGAACAAAAGAGGTGAGCCCTATTTTATTCTTAATACCCCTAGAGCTAAGCATGGAGAAGGCTTTAGAACTCAATTTAAGCATTTTGCAATCACTGAAGAGCTGTGGTCAATACTTTCAGCTCAGACGAAAAATGCAATAGAAAAAGTTGAATCACAGCTAAAATTTGAACTAAATGAAGCTGATAGGCAGCTTATACCATTATTTCCAGACTATTCAAGGATAAAAGTTGTAGATTCTTTGTTTGAGTTTAGGGTCATGTCTGGAACAGATAAGTTACACATAGCTTCGGGTAAAGTAACTGATACGCTTCATTTTATAGTAGAAGCATCTGAAGTAAAATCTGAAAGAACAGGTGAGATTCTATCTATTAATGCACGTAGGTTTAGATATACAACAGGTACTAGGGCTGCTCGAGAGGGTTTTGGTGAACTTGTGATAGCAGAGCTTCTTGATCATAGTGATACTCAAAACGCTAGTGTATATATTAAAAACATCCCCGAACATGTTGAAAGGCTAGATGCTGCAGTTGGGTTTCAATTAGCTCCTTATGCTCAAGCATTCGCTGGTTTTTTAGTGGATTCTGAAAAAGAAGCTGAACGCGGCAATGATCCGAGCAGTAGGATTCGTACGCAAGAAGGATCTGGTATAGGGACATGTGGTGAACATGGCTTTTGTGGGGCAAACGTTCCCATTCCCTGTTATACCTGTATGCACTTTCAGCCGTGGCTAGATGGTCCTCATCAAGAGGTATATGAAAATCTTTTAAGTGAAAGAGAACGGGTAAAAAGTATTACTGGTGATATTGAGGTAGCTGCAATATTAGATAGAAGTATCTTGGCGGTAGCTGAGGTAATCTCACGTTGTGAGAAGCGTCGTTCTGAGCTTCAATTAGAGCGTGGAGTTGGCTATGAGTAATATCATACAATTCAAATCTAGAGCAGACTTATCTGCAGAAGCTAATTTAGAATCATTTATTGACATGTGTCGAGATGAATTAATCGTTTTTGGTTCTAATTTAGACTGGGATGCTAATGTATGGCCTAACGTCGGTGTGTTTTCTAAATTAGGCGTAAAGACTCGAAAGCCAAAAACTCATCAGGTAATGAGTCTCAGCTTTTTAGACTTCGCCAAAGCATATTTTCGTTATCAACAAGGCCATAATCCAACTGGTGCAAAGAATGAGTTAAAAGCATTGCGAGCTATAGAGTCTGCGCTAGAACAAGTAAATGATAATACATCGATTTCAGGACTATCTATAACTTGTTTAGATGAAGCAGCTCTTTTAGCACGGAATTATTATAGTGCGGGATCTGCTTATGACTGTGGTCGAGAGATTGAAAGATTGGCTAAATTTGTGTCTCAAAACAGTCTAATCAATGCAAACCTTAATGAATGGGTAAATCCTATTCCATGTCCTTCGAGCTTTGTTAAAACTGGCAAAAAAGCTAAAGAAAATAGGGAGAAAAAACTACCTGATTCTAAGGCGCTAGATGCTTTAGCGGAGATATTTGCGAGCAATCCTACAGAGGGCCGTGATATCTTTACAACTTCTGTGTTTGCAATGCTTATGTCTGCCCCTTCTCGTATTTCTGAAGTTCTCGCACTACCAGTTGATTGTGAAGTTACTGAAGTAGACAGTAAAGGTGTAGAGCGATATGGTTGGCGTTTTTATGCTGGTAAAGGCTATGGGGGAGATATTAAGTGGATACCTACTGTTATGGTGGAAACAGCGAAAACTGCTGTGGAAAGAGCAAAAGGGCTTTCATTAGAGGCTCGAAAACTCGCCAAGTGGATAGAAGAGAATCCAAATAAATTTTATCGTCATGAAAACTGTCCAAATGTTCCGGATAATCAACCATTGACTGGTGAACAAGCCTGTCAAGCACTGGGGTTGTCATTTAAGAACAAGGATACAGTTTATTCTAGTCTAAACTCTAGAGGCTTGGATCATCATGATGGTGCTAATACTCTAGAGAGCTTATGGGTACATGTTAATGACAGGCTTCCTAAAAGCTTTCCATGGTTGGATAAAGAAAAAGGAATTAAGCTCTCGAATGCACTTTTCGTATTAAATAAGAATCAGTTCCATGGTAATCGCCCCAGACTGTTAACTGAGCTTATGGCACCAGATGTGAACTTTTTTAATAATGATATTGGAACACGGCCAGCAGTAAAAGCACATAAAAATATTTTTGATAGATATGGATACTATGGTGAAAATGGAGAAAGATTAAAGGTTACATCGCATCAGGCAAGGCATTTATTAAATACGATTGCTCAACGTGGTGGATTATCTAACCTAGAGATAGCCAAGTGGTCTGGAAGGGCTAATATTAATCAAAATCGCACCTATAATCATATGACAGAGTATGAGTTAGTATCTATGGCTGAACGCATTGATCCATCAAAGTCATTATATGGGCCATTAGGAGAGGTTGAAAAGCACCTACCTGTTACATCTCAGGAATTTAATACATTAGAACAGGCTGCTGTACATGTGACAGAGTATGGCTATTGTGTGCATGACTATACTATGAGTCCTTGCGAAAAGTTTAGAGACTGTATTAATTGCACTGAACAGGTTTGTATCAAAGGAGATGACATTAAGCTAGTAAGAATGAAGGAGAGGCTGGCTCACATTGAAGCTCTCATCTCAAAAGCGCAGAAATCGTATGAAGAAGAGGATTACGGATCAGATAGGTGGCTTGAATACCAACTTAAAACATCAAAAAGACTTAGAGAGCTTATTGATATATTAGAGAATCCATCCATTGAAGATGGTGCGCAGGTTAAGCTTCGCGGGAGTGATTTCTCACAATTACGACGAGTAGCACAAAAGAAATCAATTTCAGCTGTGATAGGTAATGAAAGTCAGAGAGATGAAAAATTTATTTTAGAGGACCTAACTGGTTTGCTAGGAGGCGGTTTTGGCTAAACATCTTAACAGGCAAGATATTGAGGCTATTGTAAATTTAATTCGTGGTTGGGATGAACCTAAAATTACGTGGGCTGCGATTTGCGACGAAGTAGAGTCCTTAGTAGGGAAGAGGCCTACCCGACAATCTTTAAGCGCACAGGAGGCTATTAAAGACGCATATCAATCCAAAAAAGATTCGATTAAGGGTAAGGCCCCAGCTAAACCTAGGCCAGCCAGTTTAAACGCAGCTGCTTCTAGAATAGCCAATTTAGAAGCAGAGGTAGCAGAATTAAAAGAACAAAACAGGAAGTATAAGCAGATGTTTGTTGTATGGCAGTATAATGCATATCGGCGTGGTATGACCGAAGAGAGTTTAAATGCAGATATGCCTAAGATTGATCGAGAAAGATCTGACGAATCTTTGCGTTGATTTATATTACAGTTCAATAGTCAATTAAGAGTTTTATCAAGAATAAGTAAGTATATTTAGCATTTTAAGCTTTTGATTTATTCTTTATAAAACTCGCATTATGCACACTACTAAGCACCATAATTATTTGACTTATTAATCTGTAAATAATACTAAATTCTCGATGATTAAATTTTTGAAGACTATGAGTTCAAGGGTATTAAATGCATCATTATATATTGTTTTAATATTTTAAATACCTGAGTTAATAACTTGAAATTCGAAAGATTTATGTTCATTTTGAATTATTTTCAATCTTTCAAGTGTAATATCAGATATTTTTTTATAACCATATTTCCTGGCTGAATGCTTTAGCGGTATATCGCAATCCGTTTCCATCAAAATACATCTTCTATTACCATTATCAATTTGATTGAGTTCAGCTACTGCATGTGCTGTAGTTCCTGATCCAGCAAAGAAGTCGAGAATCACGGCCTCATCGTTAGAGCAAATATCAATAATTTTTTTTATATAAGACATAGGCTTAGGTGTGTCAAATATTTTAGAACCGAATAACTCTTTAATTTCTTTAGTAGCTTGTTCTGTATAAAAACTAGTGTCTTCCCAAATTGTTCTCACTTTAGTGCGTTTGATATTTATCGAGTCTCCAGCGTAGTTTTTAACATAAATTACGCCATTCTTACTAGCATATAATCTCCATTCTCTTTCTTTGGCAGTGTCAACCCCCCAAAGCCATCGCCTTTCAATACCTTTAGAATCAACAGGGGTAGTGCTAAGCCATCCAGGAATAGGATCTACGGATACTTTACCATTCTTAGGATTATAAAATAGAGGATAGAACATATTGGGTCTATCAACTCTTGAACTAGCTGCTCCTTTTTTACGAAACAGCCCATCGACTCGATATTGACCAAACTCATCAAGCTTATCATATGTTGTTTCATCTATTTGACCACGAAGTTTAGACTGTTTTGACTTACCATATATAAGAAGATATTCATGATTAGTAGCAAGATTATTTCTACTTCCTTTTCCATTTTTAGATCGACAAACGATTATGCTTCCAATAAAGTTGTCTTCTCCAAAAATTTTATCCATTAAAAATTTTAAGTACGCTTGTTCGTAGTCATCAACACTAACAGCTATAATCCCTGATTGTTTTAATAGTTCCTTAGCGTAAATTAAACGTGGCAACATAAAACTCATCCAAGAAGAATGTGTACCAAATATTCCATTTGACTTAGATTTACGGGTATCATTGTAGATAAAATTTGAACCAGTGTTGTAGGGAGGATCTATATAGCATAGATCTATTGATTCTTTAGAATAATGTGAAAGTCCTTTTAAGTATGATAAATTATCTCCTACGTATAGAGTAGTAACAAATTCAGACCAAGTTTGAACCTTATCTTCAATTGAATAGTTAACCTCTTCGGGTTGCAGGTCATTATCAAGTCCCAACTTTAAAGTCAATTTTTTAATTATTAGATCTATATTAGAGATCATGATTTACCCCTTTTTAAAAATGTATTATAGCGACTAAATCTAATTTTAACAGAAGGATTAATATGAAGTTTTACCCTGAGAATTTAACTTTAACTGAACAACTAGGTGAATTTGATCAATGGCTTACTGCGAGGCTTGAACGTGTTAAGGATAATGAAAAATTTACTTCTGAAATAGAATCTCTTTCTCAATGTATTGAAGTTATTTCTCCTTATCTTGATGATTTTTCGAGCTATGAAGTATTTGATATAGACAGTATATGCAATGCCATAGTAAGTGCTAGCGAACTATTTGTAACTGGGAAGAGCTTTGTAAAGGATGAGATAAATGTAACAGAGTTCTATGATACATTTTTCAATTTATTATTCTTAGCTTCCGGGGCTACTGATAATAATTTAAAAAATCACTTCTTAATACAGTTAAAAGAGGATGAAATTAAACCTTTTATACCTAAAAGAAGTGGAATCAAAAATACTATAAAATTTAGTCTAAAGGAACTTCCGTCTACCACTAAATCTGGATTTATTGCTAAATCGCTAGCCTCTTGCTTTGTGGGATCTCACAGATATTATAATTCTAAAGTAAAAACTGAACCAATATTCGATTTAAAAGTATATCTTACCTTACTTTTAAAGGAGTATATAAAACTAATTCTTGAAGATGAAGAAGAGATAAAGCAACTTTGGGCGGTCTGTTATGCTTACACGCAATTAAATGATATTGAATTAGAGGTTAATTTAGGTAAATACTTAATTAATGCTTGTACGATATTTAAAATACGAGGTAGTGTATCCGCTACTGGAGGCCATATTCCAGAAGATTTACTCAGGGAAAAGTTATCATACATGGGTTTGAGGCCTGACTTTGATTTTAATACTGCTGACGTTAAGATCGGTGAAGATGAGATAATTGAAAATAACAAGAGGAAAAAAAAGACTAGAGCTTACGATTTCATACTCCCATATAATATAGATGGTTGGGACCCAAAGCCAAAACTATTTATACAATCACAATTTTATGCAGGCGATTCTGGAAGTGTTTCCCATAAAGTAGTTGACCAAACACAAAGCTCTAGAGCTTTTACGCTTAAGAAATACAATAACGCTCGCTTTGTAGAGTACCTCGATGGTGCCGGTTATTATGCATCTTTACGAGGTGATTTGAAACATATGCTATCTTATGAAAATACCGCTTCATTTTTCCAAGTCAAAAGTATATTAGTACGACTAAGAAGAGAGTTGCAGTGCATTAATTTTTTAACTCCTATTGAATTTGAGCATGCTATTCTAATTAGTGAGAAGGGTCTTAAAGATGAAGTATATGAAGCCTTAGAAATTGACGGCTATCCACTTGAAGAAATAGAGCGAATATCATTTGTCTGCAAGAAACAGGGTTATATTACTGAAAATAATTCAAGATTAATCATATCTCCGGATCGTATAGAAATAGCAAGAAGATTACTAATTCTAGATATTGCGGCCAATAATGCTAGCCATATATCAAGAGAACAAAAAAATAGCTTTAAATATTTATTAGTTCCAGGTTACGGTGCTAATTGGGGTATTTTAGAATCTGAGCTAACTAATTTAGTCTGTACTATTTGTAAACAGACTGAAATTTTTGCTCCTGTTTTCTCGAGTGATATTGAATGGCTATTGGACGAAGGGGTTTTCAAACGTCGTTGATTATTCAGGATTAGCAAACTAGTATTTATAAAATACATTAGTTTGAATATAAGTTAATATTCAACTGGCCTTTATTAGAAATTGTAAATTTTTAGATTATATATTTATTTAAATTGACATTATTCTTTACTTATTTTATGAATTTACTAGGATAAGCTTTAATATAAAGGATATTTATTAAAATATTAAATATCAGGTGTACTTAAGTCTTCTAAGGAATACATAGTATAATAATGTTGATTAAGCCAAAGAGAGCCTATGTAGATAGGCTCTTTTTTTAT
The DNA here is from genome assembly GCF_057396245.1 of Psychrobacter sp. CX16. Lineage (NCBI taxonomy): Bacteria > Pseudomonadati > Pseudomonadota > Gammaproteobacteria > Moraxellales > Moraxellaceae > Psychrobacter > Psychrobacter sp. CX16. Next base: position 9,016 of record NZ_JBXYJF010000011.1, on the reverse strand, counting down.
AGATACCGAATAGAAAAATATCTAGTGCACAGATTTTATTGTTCAATTAAACCAAGCGAAGCAATATCGCTTTTTATATTATTCACCACGTCTTCAATATCTTGTTTGGTTAATAATGGGTTGATAGCACAGAATCTTAAAACAATTTTGTTATTTAACATGGTGGTGAAATAGATGGATTGATTTCTTTGTTCTGCCATTTCCGACAATTTATGGTTAATCTCATTGATCTCATCTTCAGTGTGGCGGTCGTCATAATATCTTATATTCACAATACCTAACTGAGCAGGCGAGACAATGTCGAAGTAGTCTTCAGCGCGGAACAATTGCTCAAAATATTCAGCATTATCAAAGCCTTTATCAATGGCTCGTCTCATCTCTTTAAGGCCCACTCTTTGTAGGGTGTACCATAAGCGCATACCACGGGCGGGCGCCGTTAACTCAATCCCCATATCCCAGAAGTTAATATTAGAATCATCTGATTTAATGTCGGTTAAATATTCAGGATTCTCCATAAACGTACGTGACATAGCTTGGCGGTCTTTACAAATGACAGTGGCGCAGCCATACGATTGAAACAGCCATTTATGACCGTCCCAGCTCACTGAGTCACTACGCTCAATACCCTCTAATAACTCACGATGAGAGGACAATAGTGCGCTCGCACCATAGGCACCATCAATGTGTAGCCAAGTATTGTATGCTTCACTGATATCTGCCAACTCATGTAGCGGGTCAATAGAGCCCGTATTGGTGGTACCGCAAGTACCTACGATTAAGAAGGGAATAAAGCCATCTTTTTTGTCTTGTTCGATTTGCGCTCTTAAGTCATCTGGGATGATTTGAAAGCGCTCATTGGTTTTGACTTTGCGGATATTGGCTTTAGGGATACCCATGACACGGATGCCTTTTGCCACGGACGAGTGGGTTTGGTCTGAGACGTAAACGGTGCCTTTACCGAATTCCTCATCTTTCAGCTTCTCATCTCGAGCCACAATGGACGCGGTTAAGTTTGCCATTGAGCCCCCGGAGACAAACAATCCACCAAGCTCTTTGACGGGATAACCAATTTGCTCACCCATCCAGTTAAGCAGTCTTTTTTCAGCGATTGCCATGCCCTGACTCAGCGTATGGCTACCACCATAAGGCGAATAAAAAGCATTAATCGCATCGCCAACCACAGATATGGGAGATAAGGCTAAAGGGATAAAAGAGAAAAATCTTGGGTTGTTTTGCTTGGTGCGATATTTATAAATCAGATCATGCATATCCTGTAAAACATCCTCTGCAGAACGCGACTCTTCAAGAAAGGGGATGTTTTTGATAGCCTCTTGTTTTTCCTTAGGCAAAGGGTTGAGGATATCAGTTTTGGCAACATTTGCCTGTTCTTCAACCATGATGGGCATGAATTTTTTCAGAGTTTTTTCAGCTTCTTCCCATTGAAATAAAATTGACTGATCTTGGGTCATCATTCTCTCCTTTTATTTATACTTATTTTAGGATTTAGTAGAGTGGTCTGCCTATTCGTATCATAACAGTCACTCGTTTTAAATTATTACTTAATAGTTTAAATAGTTAAGTTGTAAAAGTAAGTATTAAAGCTATGAACGTTAATATTATGAAGTTAATATCATAAGGATAGATAATTAATGGGTGTTCGAAATATTAAAGGTAGATTATTTTGTTAAACTAACCATTATCTTAACTAAAATGATGTGATTTATGATCAAAACCATTTATATAATATGACAAGATGCATTATAGTGTATTGTTTAATGTTGTCAGTCTGTATTAAATGTTAATAGAATAAATGAAAAGGCTTATTTCTTAAAAGTCTGGGCTTAATCTACAAGGCAAATCTAGTTTGATTCTGACTTAAAAAGAATATGTAATCCTCTTGTCATCATTAGGTATAATAATTAACGATTTTTAGTTATGCTAACCCTAACGTCATTCATTTAACATATTTAGGCTTTATATATCTTGCAATCGACTCTTTCCTCCTCTGGGCAAAACAAGAATGTCAAAGCGGCTCAACCAAGTAAGCTTTGGTGGCTCTTCGGTGCTTTGATACTGATGCTGTGCGTCATGATTCAAATGCCAGCGGTGTGGTTGGTCAATCAGTTTTTGCCAAGCTCCCCATATATTCAGCAGGTCTCTGGTAATATCTGGCAAGGTTCAGTGGTGGCTAAAGTTCCGCAGCAGTCGTCGAATATAGGCGCGTCACCTTTATCAGGCACAATCACTTGGCAATTAAAACCCTTATCACTATTCTTGGGACGGCTTGGTGCGGATGTAGAAATGACATCAGGGCAGACGCGTCTTACCGGAGAGGTAAGTCGAGGGTTCAGTGGTTGGCGAGTGACCGATTTATCAGGTCGAATTAATAAACAAACCTTGGCCTCTTTAGTCAGTTGGCGCCTACCGGATGCACCTATTCAGGTTAATGCTGTTTCTGCGACGCTCAATAAAGACAAAGGCTTTAGTGATGTCGATGGCCAATTAACATGGGCTGGCGGTGAGCTGGGTTATCCGAGTGGTGGTCAGACTTATACGTTATTATTACCCTCAATGCAGGCGGATTTAAGTCAAGAGAGCCGTAATAACAGCGAAGTGATACATGCCAACTTGATCGACAAAAATAGCAAGCGCTTGGGGGATATCTACTTAGATGCAGAGGGTATGCTCGATGTGGGCTTAACTCAGCGTATGCTTGAGCATATGCCAAGTTATAAAGGCAGCGCGCCGGCTGATACGGCTGTTGTTAGCGTGCGTCAGCCGCTACTGAGTAGTCTTGGTAGTGGAGGGGCTCAGTAATGGCGAAATCCTTTGGCTCACTGGCTACTCTCAATAAATCCTTAACAGATTGGCTCAATAAATTATCAGGTTGGCTGTTACTGGTGGCTATTGTTTGGCTGTGTTGGGGTATAGCACGTATTGTTTGGTTACTTTTAGCACCGCCGCAAGTGCCTAATTTGCCGCTTGCACAATTACAAGTCAAACCGCCTTCTAGTATTAATGCCAGTGCCGCTTTGTCTATTTTTGAGTCGCCACAAGTTCAGAGCCAGCCAACGCAGCCGCCACCTGATGTGATATTAGCAGGGGTACTGTTGGCGTCTCCTAGTAGCTTGTCGTCGGCTATGTTGAGTGTCAATGGGGTGATGGAGAATTATCGCGTTGGCGAGACACTAGCAGGTACCAACTATAAGTTGGTTAAAGTAGACTGGAACCAGGCCGTCATTGCCGACAGTAACAATAATGAGGTAGTGGTGGATATGCCCGAGCGGATGCCGCTTGATCAAAGCGGGCTGTATGATGAGGCGGGTAACCCAAATCTGCCACTAAACTCTGGTATGGCTAATGGTAGTAGTATACCTACCATGCCGGCGCAGCAGACGCCTTCTGGTTATGCTGACAATCAGCAAGATGAAGACAATATGCAGCAGCCAGCAAGCCCTGCACCCAGTGGTACAAGTCCGATGGCTGCCATTGATAATGCGGTCAGTGAGCTGAAGCAAAATCCCGCTAATTATCTAAGCAGCATGGGCGTTATGGCAACCGGTCAAGGTTATCAGGTGACAGACGCCATGCCATCTGGGCTGCGTAGTAAGCTTGGATTAGAGGCAGGTGACCGAGTGCTGTCAGTCAATGGTCAAAGCGTGGGCAATAACCCTGCCAGTGATGCTGATATACTTAGTCAGGTCAAGCAGTCGGGTCAAGCCACTATAGAAGTCCAGCGCGGCGATCAGATATTTACCGTCCGTCAGCAGTTTTAAACTCTTTAAAATAAGCGTCACCCTTTGGTGCTTGTTATTTGATTCATTAACAGAACGTCATTATTTAGGTACGATATAGCATGTTGAATTTGCGACCCTCTCAAGCCGTTAAACCGTTAGTCAAAAAGCTATCTCAGGCTATATTATCAGTCAGATTGAATCACTCTCCAATATCACCGAGTGCCCTCTCGGGTAGCTTATCTGCTAAGTCGATCAGCTGGCTGGTGCTGCCTGTAGCAATCGGCTTATCTACTCAAGCGGCTTATGCCGAAAGCTGGAAAGTGAATCTGCAAGATGCCAATATCAAGGCATTTATTAATGAAGTGGCGACCATTACCAATCAAAACTTTGTGTTAGATCCTCGTATTAACGGTAATGTGACGGTCATATCTAACCGAGCGCTATCGAGTGATGAGATTTACGAGCTGTTTTTAAGTGTCATGCAAGTCAACGGTATTGCTGCCATTGATACCGGCACCACGATTAAACTGGTACCAGATAACGTTGCCAAACAATCGGGTATTGCGGTTGATTTAGAGGGCAACTCACAAGGCGAGGCGCTTAAAACGCGGGTGGTTTATTTAGAGAATACTCAGGCCGCTGAGATACTTACGGTTATCCGTCCGCTAATGCCGCAGTCAGCCCATGCCGCTGCCGTTCCTGGTATTAACGCTTTAGTATTATCAGACCGTGCCGATAGCCTAAATCAAATTACTACCTTGATTCGTGATCTAGATGACAGCAACCATAATGCCTTAAGTGTTATTCCACTACAACACGTCGACCCTGAGCGTATGATGGATTTAATCAGTGGATTAACAGGTACTGCGGCTAATGGCGCCGGTACCGGTGGACAGCTTAAAGTCATTGCCGATGCTGCCAGCGATCGTTTACTGGTGCAGGGCAGTCCGGAGATGATTGCCAAAGTGCGTACCATGGTTAATCAACTCGATGTCAGCTCATCCAAACGCTTAAGTGGCCTGCGAGTCTTTCGTCTAAAATACGCCAGTGCCCCGCATGTGGCTGATATGCTGCGCGGTTTACTGTCCAATCAATCGATTAATAGCTCGGGTGCGGTATCTACCTTAGAGTCGGCCTCATTGACTGATAGTGCGGCGCAAGGCTCAAGCCTTAATAGCAGTAGCACGATAAATAGCAGTGCTAATAATAGTAGTTCGTCGACGTCCTCAGCAAGTAGCACGCCTCGTGCCGGACTTAGTCGCTCAAGTGGTGAAGCCTTTAGTATTATTGCTGATGAAACTCAAAATGCAGTGATTGTTAATGGTAAACCTGAGCTGATTGCTGAAGTAGAAGAAGCGGTGAATCAATTAGATACCCGCCGTGCGCAGGTGCTTATTCAGGCGGCAATTATCGAGGTATCGGGTAACGATGCCAAGCAATTGGGCGTACAGTGGGCGCTGGGGAATGCTAATAGTGGTTATGGCGTGGTGAACTTTAATAATGTGGGCGCTACAGCAACCTCATTGGCATCAGCGGCATTAACTGGAGCAGGCGTTAGTGAAGCGGCCAGTGCCATTGCCGGTGCCTTTTTAGGTATTGGAGATAGCAAAACCGATAGCCGTGGTAACCGTGAATTCTATGGTGCTATTTTGCAAGCGCTGGATTCAACCACCAGTGCTAACTTGTTATCTATGCCGTCTATTTTGACACTCGATAATGAGAAAGCCAGTATCTTGGTCGGCCAAAACGTGCCATTTGTGACCGGCTCTTACACCACCAGTGGTAACTCCTCGACTAACCCATTCCAGACCATTGAGCGTCAAGATGTGGGTATTAATTTAAATGTGATACCGCATATTGGTGATAATGGCACTGTGCGTTTGGAAGTGTCGCAGGAGGTGTCTTCGGTGGTGAATGGTAGTACCAGTAATGCCAGCGGATTGACTACCAACAAAAGCCTAATCAATACCACCATTTTGGCAGACGATCAGCAAACCATCGCACTTGGTGGCTTAATGCGTGACAACACTACTAATGGCGCTCAAAAGGTACCGGTATTGGGTGATATTCCACTTTTGGGTCGCTTGTTCCGCTCAGACAGCAGCAATACTGAAAAAAGCAACCTGATTATCTTTTTGCAGCCGACTATCTTAAGAGATGGTGGGGCGGTCGCCAGTGTTACCGAGAAGCGTTATGACCAAATGCGCGTCATGCAGCTGGTTATCGATCAAAACGGTACTATCAAAAAGATACCTATGTCAGGGGCAGCCAATTGGGGCGATGAGAGCAGTACCAATTATGAATTAGCGCCATTAAGCCCGGTATCACCTGCCTCGAACCGCAGTATCAGCTTGCCAAAATCGGATACGTTCCCTGTCTATAGTCAGCCTGATAATGGTCAGCAAGATGCCTATATTGATTTAAGCTCTGGCTCTAAAAATCGTTAATTCATCCTTGCTGATACACAGGAGCAATTAAATACGCTTACATATTGGCTAAACGTACCCTCTTGAAGAATCGCCGACTAGGTAGCATCCTAAAGGCAATTAGATACAAAAGAGGACTTGCACATGCGTTATACAAAATTAATGAAGCTTGGCGCTGTTGGGTTGGCGTTATTATTGATTCCACGCCGCAGTAGCCGATTAGCTAGTGGATATCCTAGACCTACTGATAGCGCTGACAATACGGTTGATGGTGAGTCATATTTCATCAATAATCAAAATAAAAAGTTAGCCGATAGTACCTCTATTCATCCTAATTCTGAATGAAATACAGACGGTAATCGCTAAAGCCCCAGAAGAAAGTTTGTAAATTCAAACAGAGGGGCAAGGGCAATAGGGTTAACGTCTGTTGCTTTCTATATGATTATCTAGATTATTTGCTATATATATCACTTTTATCCAATATTTAACTCACTGCTCATACTTAACGGTGAAATTTATTATGTCTCATAATTTAGATGACCAACCATCCGTAATCTATCCGCTCATCGATACGCACACTCACTTTGATGATTTTGTGTTCGATGACGACAGGGTAGCGCTTGCTCAGTCTGCTTATCAATCAGGCGTGCAGCATCTACTGCTTATCGGTTATCTAGCAAAATACTTTCAGCGCCTAAAAGACACCCAAGACCAATTAGATGAATTGAGTCAAACCTATCAAGTGCCCCAAGCGCATCTAACATCAGGATTGCACCCTGCTTATATTGCTGATCATACTGAGCAAGACTTAGAGGATTTAGCAGATTTTGTAAGGGCGCATCATCACATTGCGATTGGCGAGATTGGTTTGGATACTTTTACCGATGAGCTAAAGACAGAGAAGTCTGTTAAAAAGCAAAAGCAGTTTTTTAGAGCACAGCTTGATTTAGCGGTAGAACATCAATTGCCAGTGCTGTTACACATTCGCAAGGCACATGCTGAATGTTTAGCGCTGCTCAAAGAGCATGACTACGATGCACACAAATTAGGCGGTATTGCACACAGCTTCAGCGGCGGTGAGCAAGAAGCAAAAGCCTTTGTGAAACTTGGATTTAGACTGGGCGTGACTGGCCAAGTGACCAATACCAATGCCAAAAAGCTGCGCCGTGCCATTACTGAAGCGGTGAATGAGTACGGCATTGAATATCTAGTATTAGAAACAGACTGCCCTGATATGACGCCGGTTTGCTGCCAACATGGCGTTACGCCCACGCGTAATGTACCGGGTAATTTAAACTTTGTGCTCGACGCATTAAGTGAGCTGCTTAATATTGAAAAACCCAAGTTGGCCAAACAGCTTTGGCAAAACAGTTGTGATGCGTTAAGAGTCGACTGGGCATATCCTGAATAAGTGCCATCAACCTCACTAACACAAGATAAATTCGCATATGTTGTACAGTGGCTATTGGCTAAAATAGCTGCCTGATTTAATTTATATCGATTAATTTAACCATCTATTAGGATTGAACGCCTTATGACGAACTCAAATTCTGATCAGCCACAAGACACCACACAATATGACCGCCGTTTCCAAGGGACACGTACTCTTTATGGTCAAAATAGCTTTTTAAATTTTGAGAAGGCGCATGTGGTAGTGATAGGCGTTGGCGGCGTTGGAACTTGGGTAGTTGAGGGATTGGCACGTACCGGTGTCGGAAAATTAACCTTGATTGATATGGATGTATTGGTAGCATCAAACGTCAATCGTCAGCTGCCGGCGATGGACAGTACTTTTGGACGCAGTAAAATTGCATCAATGGCAGAGCGTGCTACGCAGATTAACCCTAAGATTACACTCAATTTAGTGGACGACTTTTTGACTGCAGATAATGTGGCACAGCTTTTGCCAAATAGAGCTGCAGCAAAGCAGGCGGCAGCCGCAGGCGAGCAAATGGTAATACTTGATTGTACCGATGATATGTCGGCAAAATTAGCGATTGCACTGCATTGCCGTTTTAATAAATTAAAGCTGATTTGTGCGGGCGGCGCCGGCGGTAAAACTGATCCGCTACAGATTACGGTCAGTGATTTAAAAGATACCTATCAAGATCCATTGTTGGCACGCCTGCGTAGTAAGCTGCGTCATGAACACAATATAAATAAAGAGATGAAAGAGAAATTTGGCATTAAATGCGTCTATTCTACTCAGCCGCCGATTGTTAATAAATCGGCTGATGGCAGCTGTCAGGTCGGCGGGCTACACTGCGGCGGCTATGGCTCTGCAGTAGCGGTGACCTCGGTCGTGGGCATGACGATGGTGAGTGAGACCTTAGCCTTGCTAAGTAGTAAGTATAGTCAGTGAGCTACTAATGAGCAGCTACTAAACAGTTACGGTGTTAACCTTGCTAAGCCTACACTTGTGGTAATTGCGCTTGGTTGCCTTGTCACCATTTTAGAATTCTCGGACTATAAACCGCTGATATAGATTTGAATAAAAAGCCCTTAGATTGACTCTAAGGGCTTTTTTAATGATGTTGTCCCGTCCTAAAATAAGTTTACGAAAAGGAAGCTTATAAATGGACAAAGCAGAAAGATCAAGGATTAAACGAACACAGAAAGATTACACACTCGGCTTTAAATTAGCTATTGTAGAGCAAGTAGAAAAAGGCGACATGACCTACAAACAAGCCCAAAAGCACTATGGCATACAAGGACGTAGTACCGTCCTAACTTGGCTTAGGAAACATGGTACATTAGACTGGAATACACCGCCAAAGAGCCTAAGAATGCCACACAAAGAAACCCCAGCCCAAATCATAAAAAGACTTGAGCGACAACTGGCTGATGAAAAAA
>NZ_JBXYJF010000010.1:0-94530 GCF_057396245.1 Psychrobacter sp. CX16 | reverse complement strand
GCTCTTTGGCGGTGTATTCCAGTCTAATGTACCATGTTTCCTAAGCCAAGTTAGGACGGTACTACGTCCTTGTATGCCATAGTGCTTTTGGGCTTGTTTGTAGGTCATGTCGCCTTTTTCTACTTGCCCTACCACAGCTAATTTAAAGCCGAGTGTGTAATCTTTCTGTGTTCGTTTAATCCTTGATCTTTCTGCTTTGTCCATTTATAAGCTTCCTTTTCGTAAACTTATTTTAGGACGGGACAGTCAGCAAAGAGAAGCCCATACTAATTAGCATGGGCTTTTTAATGTAAAAAACATTATAGCGAAAAAAGTGTTAGAGGCTATTAGCTTTCTAATACTTGATTGGCAATCTCTTGATACGCATCAACTGGCAAACGAGGACCAAATTGCTGAACAACGCGGCTAGCAACGTGGCTGGCAAGCACACCGCATTGCTCTAATGGCAAGCCTTTTGATAACGCATATAAGAATGTACCAGAATAGTTATCGCCGGCACCATTAGTATCAACTACCTTATCAACACTTGGTGTGCCAACTGTGGTAATGGCTAATCTGCCATCTTCAGCGCGCTCACAAATAACCGTGTCTTGTGGACCATTGGTCACCACCGCAAGCTCACAATATTTGGTTAATGCTTTGGCCGCATCAGTAATTGTGCTTTCACCCGTGAATAATTGCGCTTCTTCTACGTTGCAGAAAATAGTCGCTACGCCATCACCTAATATCTCAAGTAATCCCTCTTTGGCAAAGTTAACCACGGCAGGATCGGCAAAGCTTACTACGATTTTTGTATCGTTTTCTGCTGCTTGCTGACGTAGAGCAGTCACAGCAGACAGTAGCTTCTCTGACATCGCCAGATAACCTTCAACATACAGCCAGTTGCTTTGGCTTAATGATTCAAAATCAACGTTGGCATCATTAATTTCACTAGATACGCCCAAGTAAGTCTGCATAGTGCGCTCACCGTCTGGGGTGATAACCACGACGCAAGTGCCAGTGACACCGTGATCAGCAACCGAGATATCTGAGGTAGCCACACCGGCTTTTTTTAAATCATTTAAATAGAATTGACCGGCCTCATCATTACCCACACGGCAACAATGGAACGACTTACCGCCTAAGCAAGTAAAGGCAAATAGGGCATTGGCTGCAGAGCCGCCGCCTGAGCGTTTAGAAGGGCTAATTTTCTGTGATTTAAAGGTATTTAATAACTCAGTTTGTTCCTCTAGGCTGGCTAAATTCATGCTGCCTTTGGTCAAACCGGTCTTGCTAAGCTGCTCTTCATTTAATAAATATTCGTGGTCGACTAGCGCATTGCCTAAGGCCATCACATCGTACATATTGTATCCATTTGATTGAAGAAAGTAGGGGGGTGAGTGACTTATGGTTTCCTCATTATCGTTAATGATTTTTTAATAATAATGGGCCATAAATTTGGTGGTGATATGATACTGGAAATAGACTAACTTTTGGGGATTTTAGCGATTAGAATTTTAGAGGTTAATCCGTTAGATAGACATAAAATTACTTTAAAACGCAACCCCTGTTTGCTCTGCTGTGGAACATATGAGCGTTAAACTTAACCTTTGATAAAAACGATAAAAAAGTTAAATGGATAAATGTTGGCTTATAAGTTATTGATTTTATTTAAATTATTAATTGTACAAAAAACAAGCAATTTAAGGAAAAGCCTTATCTACAGTAAGCTATTTGATGTCAAGCTTGCGGTTATCCACAGACTTATCCACAGATAGTGGGGGTAACTGTTAAAATGCTTTATTTGTAAGGGTTTGCGTGTCATAAAATAGACACAACAAAATGTTAGGCCATAATAAAAGCTTGGCGGCATCAATACAGTGACTGATTGGTTTACATTATGTTTCACAAAAAAGGCAGATTAGCTTAGGGCGTGTGGAACATTCGCAAATTAGCACTGCTGATAGCTAAAATTGTTTCAGACTAGGCGTAAACCGTAGTTAATGTCTAGACCTTGACTAGTTTTGCAACAACGTCTGGGGCGATTTTAGCATCAGCCTCACTCGAGCACATCTCTCGCCTTGCGAACGGGCAAAGCAGTGCTTTGCTTAATCCGTTCTCAGGGGCGGGACTCTTTTTTGCCAATATATTGCGAAATTGTCTAACTTAGAATGACTAAGCGTCAAAAATTTCACTGCATATTGACTAAAAAATAGTCGCCGCCAGTGCCATGGTCGAATGTTCCACACGCCCTAATAAAATAGAGGCTTTATCGATAATAATGAACGCTGTCAGTCAGATTAAAAATGTGTTTTAGGATAAAAAAGTTTAAAAGTCGCTCTTTAAAGAAGATACCTTTAAAAAATAATCGGTGGCTCCATTAAGTAACCTATAGATAACCTAGATATCCGCTTTATATAGCCTTTATAGGCTAAATGAGTTATTCTAAGCGGTTCGCATTTTGATAGGGTCGGCCTAAATGGGCCGGTGTCTATTTATGATGCACGGTTATCGATAACCCACTGAATGTTATGGGTAACCCTCTTCGCAAGCCAGCCTAAAGCCACGCTATACCATCCGCGAAATTTAAGCGTCAGTGAACTGTCTGTTTAAATCAGTCGTGTTAATGATAGTAGGACGATTCACCATAGCGATAATGGTGACAATACAAAAGTCAGATACAAACAGCGTCATGACACAGACATAATTACCAATATACAAACAGCTATCGATAATAAGACCTTAGGTCTTTTAACACTCATATATCAAATAAAAAGAGTCAATTTATGCAAAAAGAAAATGCTTCTACCTTTACACCCAATCTCACCTTACATCCAAGCTTTGAGCTGATTGAACATCGCAAGATTGAGGCGTTGTCTTTGGATGTGCTAATTTCTAAACATAAGCAAACCGGCGCTATGCATTATCATTTGGCGCACCCAAGTGATGAAAATGCCTTTTTGGTTGGCTTTAGAACACAGCCAATGGATTCAAAAGGTGAGGCACATATTTTAGAGCATACTGCGCTATGTGGCTCGGCCAAATATCCAGTGCGTGACCCGTTTTTTTCGATGATCAAACGCTCTTTAAACACCTTTATGAATGCGATGACTGCGGCAGATTGGACCGCTTATCCGTTCGCTACTCAAAATGAGAACGACTACTTTAATCTATTGTCAATCTATTTGGACGCCTCGTTTTTCCCTAATTTGCATCCGCTTGATTTTGCTCAAGAAGGCATTCGCATCGAGCTTGATGAGAACGACAAGCCGCAGTTTAAAGGTATCGTGTTTAACGAGATGAAAGGTGCGATGAGTGGCGAGATTGATCAGCTATATCATACGGTTGCGCATAACTTATTCCCGACCACGACCTATCATTATAACTCTGGCGGTGATCCTGCTGATATTCCGGACTTAACCCATGCAGAATTGGTTGAGTTCCATAAGAGCCATTATCACCCATCAAACAGTGTGATTATGAGCTTCGGTAATATTCCAGTTAGTGACACCCAAAGCAAAATCCATGACGACGCATTGACTCAGTTTGAAATGGGCAAAAAGCATGAATCGCGTGCAGAGCAGCGTTTAACGGCGCCGATTCAAGTGACCGATACCTATACCATTGATGAGATTGATAAAGCACAAACCCATCATGTGATGGCATGGTTATTGCCTGCGATTACCAATCCAAAACAACGTTTGGCGCTGCGTTTGTTAGAGGGTGTGTTAATTGAGCATGCCGGCTCACCACTACGTTCCTATCTAGATAGCCATCCGTTAGCGACCGGTCCGAGCCCGTTATTAGGTCTCGATGACAGTCACTATGAGATGGTATTTTATACCGGCGTTCGTGGTTCAGAAGAAGAGCATGCGGATGCTATCGAAGCCGGTATTCTAGAACTACTTGAAGAGGTAGCCAATAGCGAGATTGATCCAGAAGCCATTGAGACTATCTTGCATCAAATCGAGATTGATCAGCGTCATATTGGCGGTGACAGTATCCCTTATGGTCTAAATCTTATGCTAGAGGGCTTTAGCACCGCCATTCATGATGGCAATCCGATTGATGTGTGGGAGGTGGATGAACATCTACAGTGGCTGCGTGAACAAGTTAAAGACCCAAGTTGGTTGCCCGGTTTATTAAAGCAGCATCTGCTTGATAATCCGCATCGTGTGCGTGTGACTTTGATTCCTGATGATACTAAGTCGGCCAAGCTTGCAGCAGCGGAGCAGGTTCGTCTTGATACCATTGAGTCAAACTTAACCGAAGACGATAAGAGCATATTAAAGCAGCAAGCACTCGATTTGGCCGCCCGTCAAGCTGCACCAGATGATTTAAGTTTACTGCCTAAGGTCGGTCTTGAGGACGTACCTGAATCGCTCAGCTTTATTCATGGCAAAGAGGTAGATATTACTCTTGCCGGTCAAAGCAGCACCTTGCATCAATATGAAGCGGGCACAAACGGTCTGTATTATTATCAGCTAATTATGCCGTTAGCCGGACAAGATGACATTATCAATCATCCGCTGTTGCCGTTATACCTAGGTTTGTTATCAGAGCTTGGTACTGATACCTATTCGGCACGTGAGTTTCAGGCAGTGCAAGCTGCCCATTCTTCAGGTGTAACAGCCCGTGTGAGTCAGCGTACCAGCACTTATGATGCCGATACCTTGACCAGCTATTTTGTGGTGGCAACCCGTGCGCTAAACCGTAAGCCAGAAGCCATCAATCTGGTGAAGCAAGTCTTAGAGCACAGCGTCTTTACTGAGCATGACCGCATTAAAGAGCTGTTGCAGCAAAAACGTTCTGGTTGGCAGTCTCGTCTGGCCAGTGCAGGGCATGCCTATGCAATGCAAACAGCAAGCCGCGGTATGAGTCGTCAAGCTGAGCTTGAGTATGTTCGCAGCGGTCTGCCTGCACTAAATGCTTTAAAGACTTTCTTAGATAATGCTGCAGAAGACAGCAGCAAGTGGGATGAATTGGCTACCGCATTGATGGTTCTGCATAAGCGCTTGGTCAGTCTACCAAAAGAGGCATTATTGGTGTGTGAACCAGAGCAAACTGAACACTTTAAAGCTTTGATTGAGCAAAGCTGGCAGGACTCGCTGTATACTGGTAAGGTGGCGCAAGATAAGCAGGCGCTAATGGCTAGCATTCCAGAAGAATATAGCTCTCTTCAGTTAACACTTACATCGCCAAGCAACAAAGCAGTGGATAGCGATAAGTTGATTCAAGTAATAGACCGTCAAGCTGAAGATCTGGCATGGTTAGTGGCGACTAATGTGTATCACAATGCCGCTGTATTCCCTGCGGTTACGGCAGATCATCCAGACTGCGCCCCACTGATGGTATTGGCTCCATACTTACGTAATGGCTATTTACATAGCGCCATTCGTGAGCGTGGCGGTGCTTATGGTGGCGGCGCAGGCTATGATGCCAATGCGTGTGCGTTTAAATTCTTCAGCTACCGCGATCCGCACTGTGCAGAAACCTTTGATCATTTTGCCAAAAGCGTTGACTGGTTATTAAATGAAGCGCAGCAGCCTGAGCAGCTAGAAGAAGCCATTTTAGGTATCGTCTCAAGCATGGACAAACCTGGCTCACCTGCGGGCGAAGCGGTGAAATCTTGCTTTGCAGATCTGCATTTGCGCGGTGAGGCATGGCAGCAAAAAATGCGCGGTAATATTCTAGCAGTAACGCTAGAAGACTTACACCGTGTGGCAGCAACTTACCTTAAAGACAAGCCATGTACCAAAGCGGTATTAGCGCCTTATGATAAAGAAGAGACAGTTAAGTCGCTTGGCTTTAAGGCTGAAAAAGTCTCTAGTTAAATCAGTTAATGTGATGATACAAAAAAGAGGTGAGTTTTTTGACTCACCTCTTTTTAGTTAGCGTAATGATTTAGTTAGCGCAATAAACAGCAATTTATGTTTAGATAGTTTGGTGCTGACACCGTAATGACATGAGAAAACAAATGAAGACGCTAGAAGAGAACTTATTAAGTACCCCCGAACAAAACCAGCCTGATCCCACCCGTTTAAAAATGACAGCGCATACCAAAAGCTTTCGCTACTTACTGCGCTATGCCATCCCTTTTACCCTAGCATATGTGTTTCTACCAGCGCTGCTAGAGCAAATACATTTCCCGTTTGGTGGTCTGCTGCTGTCAGCATTTGTGATAATTTTCTTAAATATCGCAATGATTGTCATCTTTAAAAGGTTAGAGCATCGCCGACTAGAGCAAATGGAATGTAGTCGACTGGGCATGTTGGTTGCGACGTTTACCTTTATCGTGACATCGCTACTCATGATTTTCTCAATCGATAATATATCCAACGGAGAAGTCACGTTACAGACGCTTATGGACAATGGTATGTTACCCATCTTGATTATTAGCGGTGCGATTGGTTTTGTGATTAATTATGCTGTGGTCTATTACGGTATGTGGTGGATGCAAAAGATGTTTAAGTCATAAATCACAACTGCTACCGTGCATTAAGCGATAAAGTAGCAGTTGTGATTAACATAGTAGAGTCTATGACTTATGATTGACACAGCTGCTCATATTCAATTAATGCCTCCTCAATGAGTGATGGCAGTTTATCGATATTTGGTAGATGTTTAGTACAAGCGACAATACCAAAGTCCATATGATCTAAATAACTCACCAGAGTAATATTAAGCGCTTGTCCATCAAAGATAATCGAAGCCGGATACAAAGAGCTGAGCTTAGCACCATTCCAATATAAAGTCTGCTTAGGACCGGGAACATTAGAGAGAAGTAGGTTAAAGGCCTGCTTTTTAGGATAGGCATTGGTCAATAAGTTCACGCCCTCCCAAGCATAAGCTACCGCACTATAGTTAATTACTTCTACCTGATTCATACGCCCAAATCGTGCTTTATTCTTAGTCATACTCTCATGAATAATTTGTAGCCGCTCAATTGGGTCAGTAACGTGAGTCGCCAGATTACACAGCACCAGTGAGGCCTGATTGCCGGTGGCGCTGTTATCGGTGCGCAATGAGATAGGCACAAAGCCGATTAATGGCTCAATAGGCAATTGATATAAAGACAGTAAATATCGACGCAGCGCTGTTGCACAAACAACAAGAACCACGTCATTGCTACTAACATTCAGATGCTTAGCAATTTGATTGAAGCGGCTACGTTGATACGACTGTGTCATTAGTTGCCGCTGCTGTGAGATACGCTGATTTAATATAGAGCGCGGTGCTTGTGTGCTTTTTACATGAGTGACGGTATTGCGTAGCGAAAAGCTGTCTTTAAGCTCTGAGAACACAGTGCCGATAGAGCTGGCTTGTTCTTTAGCGATAGTGATAGGAGAGCGTTTTTTAGGAATCACGGTTTGTAAGTGGTCCTGATTGCGTCTTAATAGTGCCCACAGTGGCAGCTGCATCACTTCTGTTGGCGACGTTGATAGTGATCGTTCTACCAAACGCATAGCAGCTACCCCATCAACTAAGGCATGATGGATTTTAAAGTACAAAGCAAAGCGAGCAGGCCCATTGGCAGAGGCAGGCGGCACCCCTTCTATGATATGACATTCCCATAAAGGGCGTGATTTATCGAGGGCTGTGGCATGTACTTTAGAGACATAGCTTAAGACATCATCGCCGGCATCAGAGGTACCTAATACGACATGATGCAGATGCTGATAGACATCGAAGGTATCAACCGTTTTCCACAGCGTATGATTGTGTAGCACCTGATTAAAAGGCGAGGTGGGCTTGACCTGACTGGTCTGCATTTGCTGTACTAAATTGGCAACAAAATTTGGGGATGCCTCTTCTGGCAACTCAAACAAAAACAGCCCACCAACGTGCATGGGCTGTTTTTGTTTTTCGAGTAGCATTAGAAGCTGCTCGACTAAAGTTAATAAACGCATATTTTTCCTCACGGCTTGTTCCTTAATGACACAAGCTAAATGCGGACTATTGTGAGTCTATTCTCATCAGCTGACAAGAGGCGTTATGTTAACTGGCGCTATACTTTATCAAAATAATTTACCTAAGCATTATTCACGAATACCCAGTTCACGCTCGGTACAGATTGTCTCAAGCTTTGATAATTCAGACTCTAGTAACTTCAGTATGTTTTGAATCTTTGGCAGCGTTTTACTACAGGCCACAATACCAAACTCAATGCAGTCCAGATAACTGGCTAGCGTGATATTCAATGCCTGACCGTTAAACAAAATGGACGCAGGATACAACGCTTTTAGCTTCGCGCCATTCCAGTAAAGTGGTTTTTGTGAGCCTGGAACGTTAGAGATGATTAAGTTAAACGCCTGCTTTTTAGGAAAAGCACTGGTTAAAACGTTGGCAAATTCCCAACTATAGGCCACTAGGCTATAATTAATAACCTCAGCTTGACTCATACGCCCAAAACGCTGCTTGCCATTATTCATACTCAAATGAATCAGGTTCAAACGCTTTAGAGGGTTGTCAATATGTGTGCCTAAATTACACAGGATAAAGGCAAACTGATTGCCCGCTGCTGTTTTATCCTTACGCATAGAATATGGAACCCACGCAATAAGCGGCTCTTTAGGCAGTTTATCTATCAACAATAGATATTCACGCAATGAGCCTGAGCAGATTGCCAATACCACATCATTGATGCTGACATTTAAGTGATTGGCTATCCGTTTAAAGCGCTCAATATCAAATGATTCAGCAACAAAGCGGCGTGAGCTTGAAATGCGCTGATTAAGGATGCTGTGCGGCGCTTGCGTGGTTTTGACGAAGTGCGAGTCTTTGCCTTGTCCTAAGGTGCGTATCAACTCCGTTACTACTGGTTTGGCGGTTTGCACCTGTTCACTGATGATATGACGCATGGCACGCTCTTTGGGGATAATAGTCTCAATCTGATGACGATGACGCATCATCATTGCCCATAGCGGTAATGATAAGTTCTCGTTAGGCGATTGTGATAGACTCTTTTGCACCAAACGCATGGCGGCAATACCATCGACCAAAGAGTGATGGATTTTAAAATACAAACCGAAGCGCTTAGGTCGACCCGGAGACTCAGGCTCAATGCCTTCAATAATATGGCATTCCCACAATGGGCGGGCTCTATCTAAAAGGCGTCCATGCTCTTTAGATATATAAGACAATAGCTCGCGTACACGTGCAGGCTTCGGTAGGGCCACATGATGAAGATGGTGCTCAACCTCAAACTCTTCATCCTCCTTCCAATAGCTCAGATTATACAGCACTTGGTTAAAAGGAAAGGTTGGCGATACCTTAGAGCTTTGCATTTGTTGTACCAGTGATTGTACAAAGTCTTCGCTCGCATCTTCAGGCAACTCAAATAAAAACAAGCCGCCAACGTGCATGGGCTGTTTTCTTTTCTCTAGTAATAAGAAAAGTAAATCGACTATGGATAGTAGACGCATGGCATTCCCTTGCTAGTCAGTAAAAATAAATTAAAGTCATCATTAACAAAAAGTGAGAGGAGTGTCATAAAGATACATTGTCAAATATACAAGTTTTATACTGCAAATAGCGGATTTTAGCGATAAAAATCGTTATATGTGACATTTATTACTAATAATGCCTATATTTTATATAAAAATCGTGGGTAGGTTTCTTTTAAATAAAGCAAATAGGCGCGGCTTTTATCCAAAAACTGCGACCTATTTTACTCATCTAATCGGGGTTCATTTGATTAAAGGCAATAAAATTATCTAGTAGGTTTGCAAAACGTGATACCTGATTTCCAGTCTCGCACGTTCTGCAAATCGTATCTGCTAGCTGATTCATAATAAGCTACTGAAAAAAGTAACCGGTCTGCGGTGAGCTGGGTACTGCCATTTTACGCATCGGCATTCTGCCGGCAAGATAAGAGGCACGACCTGCCCAAATTGCATATTTCATTGCATGAGCCATCATAACAGGGTTTTGTGCATGAGCAATAGCAGAGTTCATTAATACGCCATCACAGCCAAGCTCCATAGCAATTGATGCATCAGATGCTGCACCAACACCAGCGTCTACCAAGACAGGTACGTTTTGGCCACGTGCATTTTCAACAATTAAGCTTAAAGTATGACGGTTTAATAAGCCCAAGCCCGAGCCGATTAAGCTGCCAAGTGGCATAATAGCAACACAGCCCATACTAGCGAGCTCTTTTGCGATAATCGGATCATCTGAGGTATACACCATGACCTCAAAACCATCGTCAATCAAAGTGCGAGCAGCAATAAGAGTGTCAGTCACATTTGGATAAAGGGTGTCTTGGTCGCCAAGCACTTCTAATTTAACTAAGTTATGGCCGTCTAGCAATTCACGTGCCAATTGGCAGGTGCGGATGGCTGTGTCGGCGTCAAAACAGCCTGCTGTATTTGGTAAAATGGTATATTTTTCAGGAGAGATAACATCTAATAGATTAGGCTCATTTTTATTTTGCCCAATATTGGTACGGCGTATCGCAACAGTGACGATTTCTGCACCAGATGCGGCAATGGCTTCACCGGTTTCGGCTAAGTCTTTATATTTACCTGTCCCAACTAGCAGGCGAGAGGAGAAGGTGCGACTGCCGATTTTAAAAAGGTCATTTTGTAGTGGTAGAGGGGCTGTTTCAGCGTTGGAATCTTGTTCGGCACCAGTAAGCGGGTTCATAGCTATTACCTTGTTTGTGATGAATATTGTCTACAATGAAGTGTAATATAACCAAATACTTAAATAGATTATCGCTATAGCTCCCATTGTTCAATAGGCAAGACGAATATAGCTCAATATAAACCTAAGCGGCTTTATAATGGTTTTAGAATTAATAAAAAATTGCCAGTCTTAAGCATGTGATAAGTACGGATTCAACCTCTATCGCTTTTATCGCTTTGGGCTTATTGTAAATGTACTTAATAGGATAGTAGAGCAGCTGAACAGCGACAAGATGCACAGGGTAGCAGACATAAGCCGGTGAATCCTTTATAATCTTTTAGATATATTTTTATTTGCTTTTCTTTAAATGAAGCGGCTATCTAGATAAACAAAGCCGATAGCTGTGTATTTTAATCAGAACATTTTGCACGTTTGCAACATCACGTTATAACAAAGGGTATGTATATGGATTCGTCACGACAATTATTATTGGGAACCGGCGTATTTCTAGGGGGCGGCATGCTACTTTTTGCCATGGTCAAACAGATGGACACGCCTCCTGAGAGTGCAGCAGATAATGCACCAAAAGTCACTGAGGTCGCTGCTGCCGACGACAACTCAAAACCGCTCACCGCAGACCTAGCAACCGAAGAGAGAATTCTAGAGCAAAAGCGTCTAGCACGTGAGAAAAAAGCGGCTGAGTTAGACAGACGCGCGCGCGAGTTTTTGACAGAGCAAGAAAAAGCGGAAATCTTGGCGATGCAAAAAGCGCGCGAAGAGAATCAGCAATATCGCAGCAATGCCGCTGAGCCGATTGTAGATGAGGCACCCGAAGAGGTAAAGAGGCAACAGGTTCCGATCACTAAGCCTGTAGTGATGGCTAGGCAAGTAGAGCATGAACCTGCGACTAACCAAGCTCAACAGGCCAACGCGCAAACCACTCAAGCGGCACAAACGCAGACTGCTACCGCAAAGCCAGATGCGACTAAAGTTGAGACAGCAGCGGCGAAGCCTGAGCCTAAACCAGAGCCTAAGGCAAAAGCACCAAGCAGAACCCAATCTTATACCGTTCAGCGCGGTGACGGTTTGATTAAACTGTCGCGTCGTTATAATATGCCAGTTGAAGCCATCTCGCAGGCCAATAAATTATCAACGGATTCTGTGCTAAGAGCTGGTCAAGAGATTACGATTCCCTCTGCCAGTCAAGTGGATCGTCTGGTAAAAGAATACAATGCTAGTAATCACAGTCAAAGCAAGCCACAACAAGTCGCAGCTAAGCCGGACACAAAAAGCAGCGAAACCAAATCTAATCCGGCACCAACCAATAGCGCACCACCTCGCCAGTTAGACTACAAAGTACAACGCGGTGATGGTTTGATTAAATTAGCACGTCAATATAACGTACCGGTTGAAGCGCTAGCCGAAGCAAACAATATGAGCACCGGTTCTTCATTACGTGTGGGTCAGGCGCTAACAATTCCATCACGTAAGCAAGTGCAGCGCTTACAGCGTGAAGCCGAGCAGCGCAAAGCTGCCGCCGCTAAGAAACAAGAAGCGCAAAAACGCCTAGCAGAAGCGCGCCGTGAAGCAGCCAGAGGTGAGGCCAAAGGTACCTTTGGTGTCCAAGTCGCTTTAGCCGACAATCAGCAAAAAGCAGACGAAATCGTTAAGCAAATGAAAGCTGCTGGTTATTCAGCCAGTACCAGTAAGACCAGCCGCGGTGTACGTGTGATTGTTGGGCCAGAAAAAGGCAAAGAGGCCGCACTGGCGCTTAAAGATAAGATTAACGCCGACTCCCGTACAGATGTGAATAATGCTTGGGTACTTTATTGGCGTTAACAGTAATAAAGTGCAGTCATCTATCAAATAGATGATTGGCTATGGAAATTAGGATACACACTAACACGACATCAAATGTCGTGTTTTTTTATGCAGTTATGGTGATGGTGTCATAAAACTGCCATAATAATGCTTTTAATTTCAATGAGTTATAAAGGTGGTATACGTTAGTGGATTTTATGATGTTTGGTGTGATGATGCTGGTGGCGCTCATTGTGATTTTTAGTCTCATAGGGCAGCGCCGGCATGAACAAAAGCAAGAAAAGGTAAAGCCAGTACGTGGTGATGATTTGCCTATTTGGCCGTTCCAGCCTATGCCAATTATGACAGACAGTGAGGTGTTGTTTTTTGAAAAGCTACAGCAGGCGGTGCCTGAGTACTTTATCTTTAGTCAAGTTCAGCTCTCACGAATTATTGAGACCAGTGAGGATGCCGGTGACGATAAGCACTTTTGGTTTAATCGTATTTGCCGACAAAGCATCGACTATGTGCTTGTTGATAGAGATGCACAGACCACGCTACTGGCGATTGAGTTAGATGATTGGACGCATGAAAGCACCTCAAGAGTCAAAGCGGATGAGAAAAAAGACAAAGCCCTAGCCAGTGCCGGAATTCCTATCATTAGATTTCATGCTGAGCGTATGCCAAGTGTGGACATTTTGCGTCATGATATTGAGGCGGTATTAAAAAAATATCCACCACATTAATAGGTGATGATCAATGAATATAAGGACTGATTGAGAGAATCGAGTGGAGATTATCAGCAAGAATAATAGCTTAAAAAATATACTGTTAACGCGAAGTATAAATAGTTAACTAAACATACACAGCCATCTGCTTTAATTTGTTTACTATAAAGAGACACCTAGTAATTAACTAAAAACGGGTGTATAGCCAGATAGTTACGTGCCGGAGTCTTCTTTATTGGCAGCTCTAATAAGTTGAATAAATACTGCGCCTTAGTATGATAGAAGGTAGGTATTACATTTGGCTAGATGGCTACTACTTTTAGAAGGGGGCTTTTATTAACCTATTGAAGCGACCGCTCATAGTAGTGATTTTTAAAAGCGTCATACAATAATTAAGATAATAAATACTCAATTAGCAAGGATATGATAATGAAAGACAATATTGATCATAATGACCCAGCCAAAGACATGAATCCGAGTGTAGGTAATGGCGGAGAGCCACAGTATCAGGCAGACGGTGATGTGCCTAACTTAACCACTCAGCAAGGTGTTGTGATTTCAGACAACCAAAATTCGCTAAAAGCGGGTCCTCGTGGTCCTTCTTTGTTAGAAGATTTTGTATTACGTGAAAAAATTACCCATTTCGACCACGAACGTATCCCTGAGCGTATTGTTCACGCCCGTGGTTCTGGTGCACATGGTTATTTTGAATTAACTGAATCATTAGAAGAATATACTACTGCCAAAATCTTAACCGAGACTGGCAAACAAACACCGTTATTCACTCGCTTCTCAACTGTAGCCGGTAACAAAGGCTCAAAAGATACACCACGCGATGTGCGCGGCTTTGCCGTTAAAATCTATACCTCTGAGGGTAACTGGGATATCGTCGGTAATAACATGCCTATCTTCTTTATCCAAGATGCCATGAAGTTTCCAGATTTGATTCATGCGGTAAAACCTGAGCCAGATCGCGGCTTCCCGCAAGCAGCCTCTGCTCATGATACTTTCTGGGATTTTGTATCACTAACACCAGAAACTATGCACAATCTAATTTGGTTAATGAGTGACCGTGCGATTCCACGTAGCTTACGTATGATGGAAGGCTTTGGTATTCATACTTATCGTCTATTAAATAAAGAAGGTAAGAGTACTTTTGTTCGTTTCCATTGGAAGCCAAAATTAGGCGTTCAAGGTCTAACTTGGGATGAAGCGGTTAAAATCTCTGGCGCTGATCCTGATTATAATCGCCGTGATCTGTATGAGGCGATTCAAGCAGGCGACTTCCCGGAGTGGGAGTTCGGTGTTCAGTTATTTACTGAGGAAGAAGCTGAAAAATTCCCGTTTGACCATTTGGATGCCACTAAACTGATTCCAGAAGAAATGGTACCGGTCAAAATCATCGGTAAGATGGTATTAAATCGCTATCCAGATAACTTCTTTGCTGAAACCGAGCAGGTAGCATTCTGCCCATCGCATCTGCCACCAGGTATTGACTTTAGTAATGACCCATTATTACAAGGTCGTTTGTTTAGTTACCTAGATACTCAGTTATCACGTCTAGGTTCGCCAAACTTTGCACAGATTCCAATTAACGCACCAAAATGCCCATTTGCGCATAACCAGCAAGATGGTCATATGCAGATGCAAGTACCAAAAGGTCGTACCTTGTATGAGCCACAAAGCCTAGAGTCAGGTAAGCCTCGTGCAAACGCTAAAGTAGGCTTTAAGTCTTATGATGAGCAGCTAGATGATGGTGTTAAAGGTCGTATCCGTTCTGAAAGCTTTGCTGATCATTACAGCCAGCCACGTATGTTCTTCCGCAGTCAAACGCCTGTAGAGCAAAATCATATTGTTGATGCTTATATCTTTGAGTTAAGCAAAGTCGATACGGCACACGTACGTACACGTATGTTAGGTCATTTATTAAACATTGATGAAGATTTGGCTAATCGTGTAGCAAATGGCCTAGGTATGGAATTACCAGAAGCACCTAAGCCACAAGCACCTATCATCGATATGGATAAGTCACCTGCGGTACAAACCATTGGTCTGACGCCAAAATCGCTTAAAGGTCGTCAAGTGGGTATCTTGGTCGGTGCCGGCTCTAAGCGTGAAGCAATTGAGAAATTTGAGAATGCTGCTAAAGCGGCAGGCGCAAGTGTTAAGATTGTTGCACCAACCAAAGAAGTTGTTCTTGATGACGGAGCTCGTATTCAGGCTGACGAGCGCGTTCAGGGCGGCCCATCTGTTATATTTGATGCAGTGGTTAGTATCATTATGCCAGACGTTGCTAAAGAGCTTGCTAAGCAAGGCCCAGCGCTTGATTGGTTCACTGATGCTTATAATCATTGCAAAGCGATTGCTTATTGCCCAGCAACTGAAGAGCATATCTTAAGCAAACTGCCAATTGAAAAGGATGTGTTTGTTACACCACTTGATGATGTCGACGGTTTTATTGAAAATGCCAAGACCCGTCTGTGGGAGCGTGAGCCTAAAGTTAGCGACCGTAATATAGCTTAATCACCTTGTGAAATATTACCTTTATTGAAGGCTGCTTATTTAGCTTCAATATTCGCAAGAGGTCAAAAATAAGCAGTATAAAAATCAGTCATGCTAAGCATGGCTGATTTTTTATGCCTTAAATACTATTATGAGGGGAAGAATAATTTTAATCATCATAAGAGTATATAGGGAGTCATTATGACAAGAGCGCCATAACGTGGTATAAATAGCATCTTTCACACCGTCAATAGAGATAAGGGAGTTATATGAGCTTAATCGAGATAGTCGGCATACAAGGCTATATTCAGACCACTTATTTAGCGGTATATCCTGACAAGTTGTTATTGCTAGATGCAGGCTGTCACAGTGATGTCGATAAGATACTGTCTTATATTACTGATACGCTGAATCGTCCTATCAGTCAGCTTAAAACGGTGATGGTCACTCATATGCATCCAGATCATGCAGGCGGGGCAGTACTATTGAAGCAAAGAACAGGCTGTCAGATAGCCACTGCGGCAGCTTATAAACCTTGGTACGCAGGTGTGAGGGGTAAAATAAGCCATCTCAATGATTTGGCATTAACGTACTATGTGGCAAACAGACAAGGCAAATCGATAACCAATCTTTGGTACAACCCGATATTAAAGCCAGACATCGAGGTGCGAGAAGGCGATAGCATACCAGGATTTGATGATTGGATAATTGTGGAGACGCCAGGCCATACAGATTGCGATTTATCATTTTGGCACAAGCCGACTGAGCAGGTTTATATTGCGGATCTATTTTTAAAGATTAAGACCAAGTTTGTCTCGCCGTATTTGGTGAGTCTACCTTGCGTGTACCGTGATTCGGTTGAAAAGATAAGAGCGCTTAAGCCAAAGACCGTCTTATTGGCACACGGCGGCCGAGCTCATATTGAAGATGAAGACTTTGATAAGATTATAAAGCAGGCACCCGAGCAGCCGCGTGAGATGACTTTGGCGCAAAGCTTAACTATCAAACTGCCACAATTGAAGTTTGCACGTAAGCGGGTCGATACGCCTTGAAGGTCATGCATGAATAGAATAGGGTAGTTTAAATAACTGCCTAAAATTTGGGCTTAGCTGAAGACGATAGAATATCTAGTCATAAAAAAAGACAAAGAAAAACCCCGATTGAGCGATGCTTAATCGGGGTTTTAAGTATTTGGTGGGCCGACCGCGACTCGAACGCGGGACCAATTGATTAAAAGTCAACTGCTCTACCAACTGAGCTATCGGCCCTAAAGAGTGAGTCACTCTAAAGGTGAAGCTTTTTAATATAAATAAAAAGAAAGCTTCTATCTGCTTAAAGGTTTGATATGTACCCCTTAACAGAGTGGCATATTATACGTATCAAAAATGAGATTGCAAGACTTTAAGTAAAATAATTTAAAGTTTTTTGATTGCTGTCATGTTGATAGGAATACTCTAATAAAAATCCCGATTAGCTTACGCTTAATCGGGATTTTAGATATTTGGTGGGCCGACCGCGACTCGAACGCGGGACCAATTGATTAAAAGTCAACTGCTCTACCAACTGAGCTATCGGCCCTGAAGAGTAGTGTTACTTACTCTTGAGGTTACGATAAAGGGTTGCTGTATCCCCTTAACGTGAGAGCACATTATACGCTTCAAAAATGAGATTGCAACCCTAAATATTATTTTTTTTGAACTTTTTTATATTCAGATCAATTCAACATTATTAGCGCTCTTTTTTATTGCCATATTATCTTCTTTATTCAATGGATTCATCGGTGTTTGGCCAATATTAATCTCTAGATAATGCATCTACAGGGTTAAGTCTGGCCGCATTACGTGCTGGCAAAAATCCGAATATCACCCCAATTAGAGTCGAGCAAATAAAAGCAGCAGCGATAGACGTTGGCGAGTAGATAACGCTAAAGCTGTCTGAACCAATTGCGTTGATGGCTTCACCGATACCAAAGGCAAGCAATAAACCGAGTCCGCCGCCGAGCACACAGACTAAAATCGCCTCGATTAAAAACTGCTGCATAATATCGCTTTGACGCGCGCCAACGGCCATACGTACCCCAATCTCGTTAGTACGCTCGGTTACAGAAACTAGCATAATATTCATTACCCCAATACCGCCAACGATTAGCGAGATAATCGCAATAGAGGAGATTAGTAGAGTCATGGTCGTGGTAGTAGATTCAATGGTTTGACGAATCGAGTCGGAATTACGGGTTCTAAAATCGTCGGTGCCATGACGGCTGGTCATCAGATCAGTAATGGCAGATTCTGCGGCGCTGGTCGAGATAGAGGGATCGATTAATGTCACAAAGCGTTCAATATTATTGGTACCAGATACACGTGACATCATGGTGGTATAAGGCATGAAGATCGTCGGAGTATCGCTTGATTGACCAAAGCCTGAATCACTAGGCCCAAGGATACCAATAACTCGGCCTGGAACATTGCCAATAAGCATCACTTCACCAATCGGATTGTCTACATCAGCAAAGAAGGTAGATTTGGCATTGTCGTCAATAATCACATCTTGCATACGGCGACTGATACTTTGTTCATCAAAGCCTTGTCCCATGGCCAAAGTCTCACCGGTTACCTCAAGATAATCTTTGCCAACACCGCTAATACTGGCCGATTCTTGAATGTTTCGATAGCGCACGCTCGCTGAGGTATCAAGCTGCGGGCTGACACTGACTACATAAGGCTGATTGGCAACGGCCTGAGCATCATCTGGGGTTAAGTTGTCATCGTTGTAGCGACGTCTAGGATCACCCCATGGATAGCCATCGATTACGGTGATGGTGTTAGTACCAAGCGAGCTAATATTAGACAAGATTTGCTGCTGCGACCCTTGCCCAAGACCCACGACTGAGACCACAGACGCAATACCAATAATAATACCGAGCATGGTCAATAGCGTACGCAGCTTATGAGCGCGCATTGCCAGTACGGACATTCTAAAAGCTTCTGATAGGCGGTCTAAAAATGAGCTAAGACGTCCTTTTTGCTTCCGCTGCAAGGCATCAGAGGGCGAGTCGCTATTATTGGGTTGATTATCCTCATCACTATCTCGCACAAAGCCATCATTATGATAATCGGCGATAATCCGGCCGTCTTTAATCTCAATAACGCGCTCGGCTTGCTCGGCGATAGAGGCATCGTGAGTGACCATGATGACCGTGTGACCGGCTTTATTTAAATCCTTTAGAATCTGTAAAACATCTGCACCTGACTTACTGTCTAACGCCCCTGTTGGTTCATCGGCCAAGATAACATCGCCACCGTTCATCAATGCACGCGCCACAGAAACACGCTGCTGCTGACCGCCAGAGAGTTGTCCGGGGCGGTTATCCAGCTTATCACCCAGTCCCAAGTCGGTTAGTAGCTGCTCTGCACGCTCATTACGTGCAGTATTATCCATACCGGCATAAACTGCAGGCACCGCAACGTTATCACGGGCGCTAATATCACCCAATAAGTGATAACGCTGGAAAATAAAGCCAAAATGCTCACGGCGCAGTTGTGCCAATTCATCGGCTTCTAATTGTTTGACAGATTTACCATAAATTAGATACTCACCGCTATTGGCTTTGTCTAAGCAGCCCAAAATATTCATCAAGGTCGATTTACCAGAACCGGATTGACCGATAATGGCTACCATTTCGCCTTGATAAATATTTAAATCAATACCATGCAGCACTCGAATGGTCTGCTCACCAGCAGCAAACTCACGCACAATATTGCTCAGCTGCATGATAGTGGGCGCCTGTGTGCCACCCTCAGCTGCTTGATTAAATGGAGACGCTTGCGATTTAGTCATAGCGATGTCTTAAGGTTAGATGTTTTTTATTCAGATACTTTATATTCAGATATCATGCAATATCTAGTGAGCTATGCTCAGCTAATAGCGCTGAGATAACCCGATATAATTATGGTCATTACAGTCTCATAGATCCACCTGATGGCCCGCCTTTTCCGCCGCCTTGATTTTCACCAATAATCACTTGTTCGCCGGCTTGTAGACCGCTTAGAATTTGCGCATTCACTCGGTTATCAATACCCACTTTAACGGGTCTATTCTCAACGCTACCATCCTCTTTAAGCACACGCACGTAATAGGTATTAGAGTCGCTGGCATTAGAAGGTGAATTATTAGTAGCCGGTCTATCGTCATTATTCGTAGAACGGGCAGGGGGTGCCTCGTTATTAGCGGTAGTTGCAGTATTGTTAGGCGGAGGTGTGCCTTTTTTGACAGCTGCTGAAGGTATAATTAGCGTATCTTTTGCCTGATCAACAACGATATAAACTTGTGCAGTCATATCAATACGAAAACGGCGTTCTGGGTTCGGCACTTCGATATAGCCCACATAATAAATTGCAGAATCGGTCGAACTGGTGTCGCTGATTTGTTCTGGTGCCGGTTCAATCGCGGTCAATACCGCGTCGTATTTTTTGTCAGGATTACCAATAGTATTAAAGTAAACCGGAAGACCGGCTTGAACGTTGATTACGTCCGCCTCTGATATTTGCGCATTGATACGCACGGTGGACAAGTCGGCTAAGGTCACAATGGTGGGAGCAGACTGATTGGCGTTAACCGTTGTGCCTTGCTCGGTAACCACAGCGACTACAGTACCATCCATAGGTGCACGAATAGTGGTGTAGCCTAAGTCAGTGCTGGCTGTATCGACGTTGGTCTGCGCCATTTGCAAATCGGCTTCACTTCGAGCGATGTCTGAGCGGGCTGTGACTAAAGCTGCCTGCGCAGTTTTAATTGCTGCTTTTGCGTTATCAACACTGGCTTTTGCAGTATCGACATTGGTTTTAGCAACCTCAACCTCTTGCTCGCTAATGGCGTTAATATCTAATAATGGGCGTAGCCGTGCATAATCTGACTGAGCTTGTTTTAAATCTGCTTCGCGACTGGCCAAATCTGCTTTGGCACTTTCAAGACTTGCTTGACGACTTAAATATTCAGCCTTAGCGCTTTCTAAACCGGCTCGGCTCTGTTCAAGAACCGCTTGCTGATTAGAGAGGTTATTCTTCTGGGTAATCTGGTCAATCTGAGCAATTAAATCGCCTTGTTTGACCTCGTCGCCAACATCCACATACAGGCGAGTCACTTCACCCGATACCTGCGCACCAACATCAACAGTATTCAGCGCTTTGACCTTACCTGATGCCATTACATTATCTTCAATATCACCCTTTTCAACAGCGGTAGTGATATAACCGGGGTCTTCTTCTTGGGGCTTAAATTTGTTATAAGCCAGTATGCCAAGAGCGATGACAACCAGAGCGATAAGCGACCATTTGACAACGGATTTGCGCATTTTCTTATTAGCAAAAAGTTCCATAGCATAACCCAGAAGCGTATTTCAAATAGTTTAATGATACCTAGGATGGGCTGTAAATAACATGGTAGTTAGTTTAAGAAAGGTTACGACTGCATAAACGTCTCTGAATAATAGATAAATTATTATTCAGACATATATTTTCTAATACAAGGAGGAAATGACTTAAAATCAGAGCTAAAAATAGGATGGAGATAAGAACCTGTATTCACAAGCTATAATTGGCTCTTTTTGCCTAAAACAAGCCACTACTTTGTTAAAATTCGGCTCGAATAGAATGACTATTTAACCCAATTTTGCCTCGTATTGTCTCATTTTATTCTAAAAACAACGTAACTGTAGCTTATGAATACAGGTTCTAACAAAATGTTGTTGGTTAATATAAGGTTAAAGACTATATTTAGTGAATTTTAATTAAATAGCTGAATACCTGTCACTCGTAGAGCGGCTTGCAAAATAAGTTCCCATGCCGGCTGACGCAATACGCCTTTGACCGATTTATCGCACTGGTACAAGATATCTGGCCAATCGGCAATGCTTTGCTGATTTTGACGGCGACAGGCTGCTTGATACAAAGACTGCTTACTACTCCATATACCTAAGCTTTGTGGATCTTGTCCGCCCATAAGCTGCATAATCAGACGCATCTCTTTGCTAATTGACCATAGTACCAATGGAGTTGGTTCCTCAGTAAATTTAAGCTGCTCTATAATCTTGACCACTTGCGGCGCGTTGCCGGCGAGCATGGCATCAGATAAATCAAACACGCTATATTGAGCATCACTAACCAGCGCATTTTGTAGGGCATCCACATCTATGGTGACAAGTTGCGGAGTAGAAGCTTGACGAGGCGTAGTATTAGAAACAGGGGAGGTGGCATCAGGATGAGAGATTAATGCATCAATTTCAGGCGCAAATAAGTAAGACAAGCGCCATAAGGCTTGATAGGCACTTAACAGATGGTGTTCAGTTTGCACCATCAAAAACTGCCAAGCTTCTGGAACCAAATCAAGTCCAAAGCGCTGTGCCTGAATAGAGAGCAATTGCTGACGCTGATTTTCATTATATAAGTTGCAGTCAATTACCTGACCCATTTTTGCAAAAGGGGTAAACCATTTGCTGCTTTGAGCACGCTTATCGACTTTGCCGGTCAGCCACAGTACACAGTTTTGATTGGTGCCAGCATTGGCCTCAATTGCAAACGCTTCAAGCTCTGCTTGCACCAATTTATCCGGTTTGTGATTGCCAGTGACAATAACTGCGGTGGCATCATCAAATAAAGACAAGCTGTTTAATTCGCCTAGCACCTCTTGCCATGTCTTGACTGAGACAAGCTCGACACGTTGTATGGCGAGGTTTTGTGCACGCCAAGTGACGCGCATGGCATCAATGAGCCATTGATGCAATAACGGCTCATCGCCATGTGCCAGCCACAATCCAGATAATACATTTTGTGCAGATTGGGCTGAGCTTAGCTTGGGATAGACATTTAAAAAGGTGTCTTGCATGGGCTAATTAGCATCGTCTGTTGAATCAGAGGCATCGGCAGCTTTTTCAGGCACCAAAGTTACCGGACCATCGACATCAGCGTTGGGTGATACGCGAGGTAGACTGAGTGCCACGTATTGATCAGTAATACGCTGTGATAGGCTCTCATAGAGCCAGTCGCGGATTTGCTCACCTTGTTTGTCCTCAATACTCACAGAGGCCTCATCAAATTGATAACTGCGCTCTACCTGAATATTATTTTTAACAAGCATGGGTTTGCCAGTTCTACCGGCTGCATTATCCAGTGTATCAAAGGTAACGTCAGCGGAGAGCACTAAACGGACTTCAGTTAGTACCCCGACCAGCTCATAACGTCTAAACTTGATATTTTCGACTTTAATTAATCCAGTATAAAGCTGCTCACTGGTATTAATCTGACGACCAATATCATCAACCACTCGGATGCCAACAGAATTAAGCTTTTGCTTAAGTGGCAGTCGTAAGCGGTAGCTGGTAGTGTCTTCATCAATGCTCAGGATGGTGCTGCCTACCGCATAGGTCATCGGTGTCTCATAACCGCGCAAATGAAAACCGCAGCTGCTCAATAGCAGGGGTGACAACACGGCCATACCTGCTAATAGCATAGTCGCTAGACGTTTACGCTTCGGCTGATAAACAGCCGATTTCGTCACCATAATAGTCATTATTTAGCCCACCACGACAATATTGATAAGTTTATTTGGGACCACGATCTCTTTTTTAATCTCGCCAGTTAAGTGCTTAGCCACACTTTCGATTTCTTTTGCTTGCGCTTTCAGCGTTTCGGCATCGCTGTCTGGTGCAACTTCCATCTTACCGCGCACCTTACCATTAACCTGAACCACCATTGTAATGGTGTCTTGAACCAAAGCAGACTCATCGACACTTGGGTACGCAAGCGTTAAGGTGTCAATACCCATTTGCTCAAGCAGATGCTCTGAGATATGCGGTGCATAAACAGAAAGCATGGTCAATAACGCAGTCAATGCTTCATGCTGTACTGCAATCGTTTGCTCATTAATCTGCTTGTTTTTCGATAAGAAAGCGCCCAATTCATTGGCCAATTCCATCAAGCTTGACACTGGTGTGTTTAGTGACAAACGATCACCTAGGTCATTGTCAATTTTGGCGATGACCTCATGCGTTTTACGGCGCAGGCTCTTAGCATCGCTGTCTAACTGACTGCTATCCATGTCAGCTATTGCCGGTAGAGTATCATGGGTCAGACCATTCGACTCTAATGCTTGCAAATGATCTTGCGCGGCACGCCATACTTTCTTCAAGAAGTTATAAGGGCCTTTAAGTGAGTCATCTGACCACTCTAAGGTTTGATCCGCAGGCGCAGCAAATAGAGTGTATAAACGAACAGTATCTGCACCATATTCATCAATAGTGGTTTGGGGGTCAACGCCGTTATTTTTTGACTTCGACATTTTCTCAATCTTACCAATGGTTACTGGCTTACCATCTGCTTTTAAGAGGGCATTGATAGGCTGACCACGGTCGTCATAGTTGATATCAACGTCATCAGCGAAGTAGTAGGTTTTACCACCATCTTCGTTATCACGATATAAGGTACCGGCGAGTACCATACCTTGAGTTAATAAGTTTTTGAATGGCTCATCACCTGATACCAAGCCTTCATCACGCATCAATTTGTGATAGAAACGGGCATAAAGTAGATGCATTACCGCGTGTTCAACACCGCCTACATACTGATCAACCGGCAGCCACGTATCGGCAGCAGATTTATCCACCATTTGAGTGTCATCATTTGGGCTAGCAAAACGCGCATAGTACCAGCTTGATTCCATAAAGGTATCAAAGGTATCGGTTTCACGCTCTGCTGCGCTGCCACATTTTGGACAAGTGGTGTTCACAAATTCAGGAATATTTTTAAGCGGATTACCACGGCCATCTGGAACCACGTCCGTCGGCAAAATAATCGGTAAATCAGACTCTTCTACTGGAACATTACCGCAATATTCACAGTTAATCATTGGAATTGGACAGCCCCAATAACGCTGACGAGATACGCCCCAATCACGCAGACGATACTGAATCTTACGGCTGGCAAGGTTTTGTGGCTCAAGTTTGGCAAGCATGGCCTCAAACGAGCCATCAAAATCAAGACCGTCAAATTCGCCTGAATTTACCAGTGTGCCACGCTCAGTGTAAGCACCTTCGTGATCCTCTAGTGTTTCGATAACGGTTTTGATAGGTAGGTTGTATTTAGTCGCAAATTCATAATCGCGATCATCATGCGCAGGAACTGCCATCACCGCACCAGAGCCGTAGCTCATTAGCACGTAGTTGGCAACCCATACCGGCACTTCTTCTCCCGTTAATGGGTGAGTGACAGTCAGACCCGTATCCATACCGATTTTTTCAGCTTTAGCAAGATCCGCTTCTGCCACAGAGCCTTGCTTACACAGCTCGCAGAATTCAGCGATTTTAGGGTCTTGTTCAGCAGCTAATTTAGCTAAACGGTGTTCAGCGGCCACAGCAACATACGTTACACCCATTAAGGTATCAGGGCGAGTGGTGAATACGTCTAGCGTGCTAATGTCATCGCTGTTTTTGTATGGGAAATGCACTTCCATACCTTGACTACGGCCAATCCAGTTGCGCTGCATAGTAAGCACATCGCTTGGCCATTGACCTTCAAGCTTGTCCAAATCATCAAGAAGCTCATCGGCATAATCGGTAATCTTGAAGTAATACATTGGGATGTCGCGCTTTTCAACTGGAGCGCCACTACGCCAGCCTTTACCATCAATCACCTGCTCATTAGCCAGTACCGTGTTATCAACTGGGTCCCAGTTCACTGCGGCAAGCTTTTTGTAAACCAAGCCTTTCTTGTATAACTGTAAAAAGAACCACTGCTCCCAGCGATAATACTCTGGCGTACAAGTGGCAAATTCACGTGACCAGTCTATCGATAAGCCCAGTGTTTTTAACTGAGCGCGCATGTTATCGATATTTGAAAAGGTCCATTTGGCAGGCGCGACTTGATTGGCAATCGCTGCGTTCTCTGCAGGCATACCGAATGCATCCCAGCCCATTGGCTGTAGCACTTCATCACCTTTTAGACGGTAATAACGGCTGAGCACGTCAGAGATGGTGTAGTTGCGCACGTGACCCATATGCAGCTTGCCGCTTGGGTAGGGGAACATAGACAGCATATAGCGGGTGTTTGCATCTTTACTGATGTCATTGCTTACCTCAAAGCGCTTATCAGCGGCCCATTTGGCTTGCTGTTCGGCTTCAATCTGCTGAGGATGGTAATGATTAGGATTGGTTTGTTCAGTTGCTGTAGTGCTCATAATAGGCTCTAAGTTGGATGTTTTTATTAGGGTTTTTATAAAAAAAGGACAATAATCATGAGAAAAATTAGATACGATAGAATAGCGCAAATTGAGCAAAATTGCGATGGTCAGCGCTAACTTTAGCGTTTTATTGGCATCAAGCAATCAAGTGATTAAACTTGACTCTGTTTTCGTTTATATCGACCATAGAGAGTTTGAAATTCGCTAAATAGAACCAATGACACTCTATTGAATAAAGTAATATAAGAGAATGATCACTACAAGAGGAGTATGCAATGAGCGTAACTATTTATGGCATCAAAGCCTGTAGCACTATGAAAAAGGCGTTTAATAAACTTGATGATTTAGGGGTCGACTACGAGTTCCATGATTACAAGAAACAAGGTATCGATAAAGCCACAGTACAGCGTTGGGTAGATGAGCTGGGTATTGATAAAGTGCTCAACAAACGGGGTACAACATGGCGTAAGCTAACCGATGAGCAAAAAGCCGCTGCTGATGAAAGTGTCGATAGTGCCATTGATTTATTGGTTGAACATACCAGTATGATTAAACGTCCGATTGTTGAGGCGGCTAAAGATGGTGTCTTGTTATGCGGATTTGATGAAGCAGCATTTGATGAGGTGTTTAAGTAGCGATTGTTTGATGTTAGTGGACTCAAACTGCGGCCTACGTTCAAATTGACCATAAAAAAGACGCTTATTTGAGCGTCTTTTTTATGGTCAATGGATTAGGACACGCCCTAGATAAGTTGCTATCTTAATCAGTACTCTTGAGCAATATAAAATACGATTAGCTTAACGCTGCTTCTAAATCACGGCTAATTAAGGTACCGACACCTTCATTGGTAAAGATTTCAAGTAAAGTAGCATTAGGCACACGGCCATCAACGATAACCGCGCTTTTTACACCGCTACGTACTGCATCTAGAGCACATTGAATCTTAGGAATCATACCACCTGAGATAGTACCGTCAGCGATTAAATTGTCGACCTTTTTAGGGGTCAGTCCTGTGACCACCTGACCACTCTTATCGAGCACACCTTTGATATTAGTCAATAGCATCAGCTTCTCGGCTTGCAAGAATTCAGCGACTTTACCGGCGACTAAATCAGCATTGATATTATAGCTATTGCCTTCTTTATCGACACCGATAGGCGCGATAACAGGGATAAAGTTCGAAGCGATTAGCATCATAATCACATCTTTATTAACGCTGACCACTTCACCCACAAAGCCTAAATCGATTTCACTAATGACGCCATCGCTGTCTGTTTTGCTCATTAACAGCTTTTTGGCACGGATTAAGTTGGCGTCTTTACCGGTTAAGCCAATAGCGCGCCCGCCGTGTTTGTTTATTAGACTTACAATCGATTTGTTAACACTACCACCCAATACCATTTCAACCACATCCATGGTCGCTTTATCAGTCACACGCATACCATCGATACGATTAGATTGTCGTCCTAATTCTTTGAGTAGGTTGTCCACTTGCGGGCCACCACCATGCACCACAACCGGATGCAAGCCAACCGTTTTTAAAAGCACAATGTCACGTGCAAAAGAGCTCTCTAACATAGGGTCAGTCATGGCATTGCCGCCATATTTAACCACGATAATTTTGTCTTCATAGCGCTGAATATAAGGTAGAGCAGTGGTTAATACTTCAGCAGTGGTTTGGGCTTCGGCAAGATTTAGGGACATAGTCGGCTCGTCTTTGTTATAAGTAAAATAGTACCAGATTCAACATTAGGTAAGGTTAAGGGTGCTGCGCTTGAACGCTAATATTGGCCACTTGATTTGCCAAATCATTATTAATAAATCGGCAAAGTTTGACAAAGTATCTTTGTACGCCTTTAAGATCAGATAAGGAGTCGCCAACAAAGCGTACCGTTAAGCTGTTACTGGTATTCGATGGTCTTATTATTCCAAAACCATGGGCAAAATCCAAGCGCAGACCATCGATACAGGTAAGACGCGTGTCATTTGGCAGTTCAGTGCGATTGCTTTGCAAAATAGAGCACAGTTTGCGTAGTTTATTTAAAATAGGGCGCTCATTAGGATCCTTATTATTATCAAACGCCGTCAGCGGTAAGTAGACATCGGGCGTGCTGACCATCTTCGGTAAACTGTTAATAATCTGCACCAGATTGGATTCTTTCTCTAAATATTGTTGATACTGTAGCCAATTAATCAAACGCAGCGCTGCATACATGGCATCGTCGTGTAATAAGAAATAACCGTCATTGAATAAAAAGTGCCCCGATAATTCACCGGCAAACAACGTTGTGTTTTGCGGTTTATCACGATTGGCTTGTAGCGTACGGCGCAAAATGCTGCTACCCGTTTTGCTCATTTGCGGCTGTGCGCCCATCTCCGATATCAGTCTTGGCAAATGGTGGGTACATTTTACATCAAAGATAACTGTTAGATTTTCATTCGAGTCGTTATTACCATCGGTTTGAGATGACTGAGATGATACAGAGCGGTAGTCCTCAATACAGACGCGCGCCAACAAATAGAGCAGATGATCGGGTGCAAGTGAATTGCCCTGATTATCAATCACCATAAGCCGGTCGCCATCGCCATCAAATGCAAGGCCGATATCAGCATTGTATTTGATGACTGCTGCACTAAGTTCGGTTAAACGGCCAGCTTCCATAGGGTCCGGATTGCCTTTGGGGAAATTACCATCGGGGGCTTTATTAAGCACAATCACATCAGAGAGTAGCGAGGTATGTTGTACAAACAGAGTCTGAGCGTATAAACCGGTTG
Source organism: Psychrobacter sp. CX16 (assembly GCF_057396245.1). Lineage (NCBI taxonomy): Bacteria > Pseudomonadati > Pseudomonadota > Gammaproteobacteria > Moraxellales > Moraxellaceae > Psychrobacter > Psychrobacter sp. CX16. Next base: position 65,887 of record NZ_JBXYJF010000010.1, on the reverse strand, counting down.
CTCCGTTTAAGCAATCAATCACGATTTTTAATGGTTTGACTGTATTAGAGTCTGAGGTTACACCCCTTTCAATATTGGTATCAATAGCATTAGCCAAAAGGGCGGGCAAGTTTTGATATTGACGCAATCTGCCTAAGGCATCAAAGGCACTACTGCTATAAGCGCGTTTGATATGTTGATATGGCAGAACCTGTTGCGGTGCTTCTTTAATTCCTGACTGGTCAGGGGTTAATGAGTTATCTGGGTTTAGTGAGTGATACGTTTCTAACTTTTCATAGACAGCTAAAATATCCTCGCTGCTCGGAGACTCTCCAGAGATAAGCCATTTAATACCGCAGATGTAGCTCTCAGAATGACTGGCAGTGGCAATCACGCCATGCCCTTGGTATTGATTAGCCCAATACGCCATAATGGGTGTGGTCACTAACCCCAACCAAATGACCTCAATACCGCGCTGACGGCAGCAAAGGGCGAGCTGCTCAGCGATGGCTTCGCTGTGATGACGCATGTCATAGCCGATGACAACGGTGTTAGCCGCGACTGCATCAACTAAATTTTGGGCAAAGGTATGGCTTAATGCATCAATGAAATCGGACGTGAATAATTGACTGTCACCACGGATATCATACGCTTTAAATAAGAAACGCTGCTTTGCAAAGGGGTGAGTGGGCACGTTAAAGCTCCAACAATAAATCTAATAAAACTACACAGGATATTTAAACATGGATGCTTAAGATGTGCATAGCACTGTATACCATTATCTGTTTTTATAGCAAATATAATAATGCTACCTCGATAATATTAAAAGAGACAGCGCTTAAATAATGGTCATCGTACCAGCTGATTCCTTTACTGAAATAGGGTGCTCACATGAATCGATGATATGTATAATAATATTGATCAATAGATGTTCGCTCAGCTTAATATCTACATCAACTAATAGTTAATGACGCCCCGAATGACCAAAACCGCCCGCACCACGTGCGCTTTGCTCATCAAACTCGGTGACAATCTCAAACTCAGGACGCACCACCGGCACCACCATATATTGCGCCATACGTTCCGCTGGATTTAGCACAAAGTCGCTGTCGCTACGGTTCCAGACACTCACCATCAGCTCGCCTTGATAGTCGGCATCAATCAGACCAACCAAGTTGCCTAGCACGATTCCATGCTTATGGCCCAAGCCTGAGCGGGGTAGGATGATACCGGCATAGTTCGGATCAGCGATATAAATGGCCAAGCCAGTGCCAATTAGCTGAGTTTCACCGGCTTTAATCGTGACCGGCTCATCAATGCACGCTCGCAAATCAATACCGGCTGAGCCGTCAGTGGCACGAGTCGGTAGTGGAAAGTTTGGGTCGTTACCAATTTTTGGGTTTAATATTTTTACTTGTACAGAATTCATGACTATCCTTTGGTTTTATAATATAAGTGTAGAGGCTAGATTATAAGATAAGCAAACTTGCTAGGCCTAAGAATGACATAAAGCCGACAATATCAGTCACTGTGGTCAATATCACTGAGGCCGATAGGGCAGGGTCTATATCCATACGCTTTAACATTAATGGAATACTAATACCGGCCACATTGGCAGCGGTCATATTAATAGCAATCGCAAGACCAATAACTAGGCTAATCATCGGCGTGTGAAACCAGAACTGAGCAATAACAGCCATGATAATCGCCCAGATGATGCCATTTAATGCACCGACCCAAAGCTCTTTGTTCAATAGCCAGATTCGGTTAGAACCACCAATTTGACCCATCGCTAAACCGCGGATTACTACGGTCAAAGTCTGGCTCCCAGCGATACCGCCCATACTGGCAACCACTGGCATCAGTACTGCCAACGCTACCACATGCGCCAATACTTCTTCAAACTGACCAATTACCGAAGCGGCGAGTAGGGCTGTTAATAAGTTAATACCGAGCCACACGCTACGGCTTTTGGCACTACGTAAGATGGGCGCGAACAGTTCTTCTTCATCACTCACACCAGCTAAGTGCTTCATAGTGCTGTCGACGTCATCTTGGATAATTTCCATAATATCTTCAGCGTTGAGCTGACCGACAAGCTCTCCGAAGCTATTGACGACAGGGGCGTAACGGATATCTGATGAGCGAAATACCGCAGCAGCATCTTGAATATCCATCCGATCATTAATGGTCACAGCGGGGTCAATCCACTGCTCAACCAAGGAGTGCTGTGGATATTTAATCAAGTCCACCAAGCTTAACAGACCTAACAGCTGATGACTGCTGTCGACCACAATTAGCTCTTGGGACTGGTCATCAAGCAGATCTTCGTCTTGACGCAGCCAGTTTTGAACTTGTTCTAGGGTAATATTGCCTTGAATCTGAATGGTGTCGGGGTCCATATAGTCACCGACCTCATACTCTTCATAGGTATTTAGCTGACTGACCTGTAGTCGAATGTCATCATCAAGATTCGACATCACCTCAGAGCGCACCTTGTCATCGACGGTGTCTAGAATCTCAGCAATGTCTTGCGCATCCAAGTCCTCTGCAAGGGTTTCAATCTCGCCGGCTTGCATATTTTCCATCAATGACGGACGGATATCATCCTCAACCTCGGCCAGTACTTCCCCTTTAATCTCTATCGGGACTTGTTGCCAAATCAGCTTACGGTCATCGCTTGGGAAAGATTCTAGTAGGTTAGCAATCTCATATTCAGACTGCTCCTCCAAAAAATCAGCCATAAGCGTCAAGTCATTATCAGAGACCAAGGTCTGCAAATAAATCAGCTTATCTTCGGCGCGGTCGTAACCTTCAGGGGGAATATCTTGCTTGGATGTGTGCTCAGTATTACTCGACATACGCGCCCCTAATTGAATTGATTGTGGTGGTAGATTGGATGATTAATAGTAGAAACAAAAATGACAGGAGTGACTCCTGCCATTTTGGGGTTATTTTACAATATTAAGCGGCAATGCGTTAAGTTTTATTGGCTATCAACAGCGAGTATTAATAAATTTTTAAACCCAGTAATGAGTGGATTGAACACGAGCCAGATTGCCGTCAGAAAAGGCATTAGCGTAATCGAATTTGAAAGGGATGACGACCTCGTTTTTGCGATTTATAAAGCCAAACTTACCCTGCTTTTTAACAGGAGCGAGTCCCTGTGAGAACGCATAGCCATTTTCATATTCAAGGGGTATGACAGTTTCGTCAAACTTAAAAGCAATAACCGCATTGCCATGCTTATCAATATATCCATATTGATTATTAACCGAAACCGCAGCTAATCCTTTAGAGAATGGGGCAGCATCCTCATAGTTAAAGTCAATAATGATGTCATAATGTTGATTAACATAACCATATTTGCCATTTCTAGACGCTAACCATAGTTTGTTTTGTGATTGACACCCATATACGAAAATAGTGTTAGCCTTATCGTAGAAATCACGGACTGCTTAAGAGTTGTGCATCATTAAAGGGTCTTAAAAAGTATGAAAACTATAAGAATTAACAAAAAAGATGAATTAGCCACAGCGCAAGCGACGAGTCTTAGCTAAATAGTCGCATGCGAAGACGGAGCATTCTCCACAGGCGTGGGCAAGCAAGATAATTAGATAAAGCAAGCGAAGTTGGCTCTCAATTATCCTTATAATCTTGTCATTGACTCCCGCATTGAGTATGGCTATTTCTTCTTAAGCAGCGCTTTGATGTTGGCCATATATTCATTGGCCACCACCTGAGGATCACGCTCTGCTTTTTTCTTTTTGGCATTGGCTGGCCAATCTAAATGCTCTTCTGGCAACTCTTCTAAAAAGCGGCTTTGAGTCGTGGTGCGCATCTGACCACCACCGCGGCGCTGAGCAGCTAAGGTTAAGATAAGCTCGCGGCGGGCACGAGTAATACCCACGTACATCAGACGCCGCTCTTCTTCAATGGTCTCGCCAATAATGGAGTTACGGTGAGGTAGCAATTCTTCTTCAAGGCCCATGATATATACGAAGTCAAACTCTAGACCTTTGGCCGCGTGCAAGGTCATCAGATTCACCTTATTGGTGTTCTCTTCTTCTTGCTGCTGCTCGAGCATATCAAGCAGTACCAGCTTGCGAATCACCGCATCAATGGTCTTGTCATCGTCGTCTTCGGCACGGTTAATCAAGGCTTGAATACTGGTGTACAGCACTTCGATGTTATCCAAGCGTCCCTTTTCTTGTTGCGGCGTCTTGGAATCACTACGCACAAAGTCGATATAGCCGGTCTCGTCAATCATCTGGCGCACCAGTGGTACAGGGTCTGGATGCTGATCAAGCTCACGCGTATAATGCTCGATAAAGTCACCGAACTCTTTTAAGGTGCTATACGCTTTGCGAGGTAGCACGTGACCCAAGCCGCCATGAGTACAGGCTGCCAGTAGTGAAATACTGTGCTCTTGTGAGAATAAGCCAAGCTTCTCTAAAGTCGCTGGACCCAAACCCCGTTTTGGCGTATTCACAATACGTAAGAAAGCGCTGTCATCCTCTGGGTTCAAGATAAGACGCAGGTAGGCCATGACGTCTTTAATTTCACTACGCGAGAAGAATGATTGACCGCCAGATAACTTATAAGGCACTTGTAGTTGACGCAACTGTGCCTCTAGCATACGCGCTTGGAAGTTACTGCGATATAGCACCGCATACTGTTCCCACTCATTACCAAAGCGCAGTTTATGGGTGACAATCTCTTTGGCAACGCGTTCGGCTTCATCGTCATCGTTACGGCAGTTGATAATGCGGATTTTCTCACCTTGCCCCTTTTCTGACCACAGTGCTTTGTCAAATAAATGCTCATTATTCATAATAACCGTGTTTGCGGCATTTAGAATACGGTTGGTAGAGCGATAATTTTGCTCAAGCTTAATTATTTTAAGCTTAGGGAAATCTTCTTTTAATAGCGCCATGTTTTCAGGACGCGCGCCACGCCACGCATAAATTGATTGGTCATCATCACCGACGACAGTGAATTTGCCCATCGGACCGACAATCAATTTAATCAGCTCATACTGGGCGGTATTGGTATCTTGATATTCATCCACCAATAAGTAGCGAATACGATTTTGCCATTTATCACGCAGCTGTGCATTTTCACGCAATATTTTCGCTGGCAACACAATCAAGTCATCAAAGTCAACCGCATTATAAGCGCGCAAATTACGCTCATATAACGCATAAAGCGTGGCAAAAATCATATCTTCTGGGTCGTCAAGTGTCTCCATCGCCTTTTCAGGCTCAATCAGATCGTTTTTCCAATCAGAGATAAACTTAATGGCTTTGCCTACAAGCTCACGACTCTCAGCACCCGACAAGTTGTCACGCATCATAAGCTCCATCAATAGACGCTTGCTGTCATCGGCATCCATGATAGAGAAATTACCCTTTAAAGGCGTGTGCAATAGCTCATAACGCAAAAACTGCAAACCAAATTGGTGGAAGGTAGATACAGTCAATCCGCGCGTCTTCTCTTTTGGCATTAAAGTAGTAACACGCGCCTTCATTTCACGCGCTGCCTTATTAGTAAAGGTCACAGCAGTGATACGCTCAGCAGGAATATTACACTGCTCAATAAGATAGGCGATTTTACGGGTAATTACTGAGGTTTTACCTGAGCCTGCACCCGCTAGAACGAGGAGGGGGCCTGATACATAGGTCATGGCCTCTTGTTGTTTGGGATTTAGCTTGCTCATGGTACACCTTTTGTATTTATATCGAGGTTATGCAGATTTCGCGATCGGGAGGGGTTATTATAGGGTGTAAAGATGAAATCACAACTGATTTAGCACAATGAAAAAATCAGCATTCAAAGGGTCAAAAAATTCACTCTACAAGGGAATCAGACCCTTTTACGATACGATTAACAAAAACGACTACCTAGTTTCCAATTTATTGTAAAAAAACCTTACAAGGGATAAGGTTATTTAATATAATACCCCTAGAGCAGTTAGAAAGTAGAAAGAAACTAACTGTTTGTAGTTAATCTATAAGCGTGATTTTAATCGAAACCTTTATTGCGCTTTTACTATTTTAAATTAAGTTGAGGATACTATGATTAAACGTCAAGCATTGTTTGTAGCTGCTCTAACTGCGGGTTTAAGCATAACTGCTATGGCAGAAACTGCAGGTACTTGGACATTAGGTGCCGGTGCCGCATACGTAGATCCAAAAAGCAACAACGGTAGTCTGGCAGGCGGCGCATTTGATGTCGATGTAGACTCTGATGTTCGTCCAACAATTACTGCTGAATATTTTCCAATGGATAATTTCGGTATTGAGTTGTTAGCGGCCATCCCATTCCATCATGACATCGACTTAAAAGATGCCAATGGTAATGTTATCAAAGCTAAAACACAGCATTTACCACCAACTTTATCATTACAGTATCACTTTGATAACATCCATCAGAATGTAAAACCATTTATCGGCGTGGGTGCAAATTACACTGCTTTCTTTGAAGAGAAAATCTACAATGGTGGCAGTGACTTAGATATTGATGATAGCTGGGGCGTTGCTGGTCACGTTGGCGTTGACTTCAAAATGAACCCAACTGAAGCGATCCGTATTGATGCACGTTACATCGATCTTGAGCCAGACGTAGAATTAGATGGTCAAGATATCGGTAAAGTAGAAATCAATCCATGGGTATATGGTATCTCTTACATAAAACGTTTCTAATCTAGGCTAATCATTGGCTGTTAGTAAATAGACAATTAGACGTTAATAAAAAACCCCGTAAATTTACGGGGTTTTTTATGTTTGATATCAGCTGTTTAATATCAGCGAATTACTTCATCGCGTTTAACTGCTTAGCCGCTTCTAACGCAAAGTAAGTCAAGATGCCATCAGCGCCGGCACGTCTAAAGCCAATCAGCGACTCCAAAATAACCGCCTCAGTTAACCAGCCGTTTTGAATAGCCGCCATATGCATTGCATATTCACCAGATACTTGATAAGCAAAGGTTGGTACACCAAAGGTATCTTTGACTTCACGGATTAGGTCAAGATAAGGCTGACCTGGCTTAATCATCACCATATCTGCGCCTTCATTGATATCCATTGCCACTTCGTGTAGCGCTTCTGCACGGTTACCAAAGTCCATCTGATATTGCTTTTTGTGGCCGCCTTTTAAATTGCCAGCGCTACCGACTGCGTCACGAAAAGGACCGTAATAAGCAGACGCATATTTTGCAGAGTAGGCCATGATACTGGTGTTCACAAAGCCTTCTGCTTCAAAAGCTTCACGAATGGCTAAGATACGGCCATCCATCATGTCACTTGGTGAGATAATATCTGCACCAGCGTGCGCGTGAGCCAAGGCTTGTTCGACCAATACATCAACGGTTTCGTCATTGATCACATAACCGGTCTCATCAAGCAGACCGTCTTGACCGTGTGAGGTGTAAGGATCAAGCGCCACGTCGGTCATAACCACCATCTCAGGCACTTCTTTTTTTAATGCGCGCACTGCTCGGCAGGTAAGTCCGTCTGGATCGTAAGCAGCCCTACCATCTTCGGTTTTTAAGCTTGCATCAATCACAGGGAAGATGTCTACTGTGGTCACGCCTTCAGCCAATAGCTCTTTTGCGTATTCTATCAATAAATCAATGGATAAGCGTTCAACGCCTGGCATACTGGCAACGGCTTCACGCTGATTTTCACCCTCTAATACAAAAACTGGGGCGATAAAATGCTTGGGCAGTAATTCAACCTCACGAATCATGGCGCGAACGTTGTCGTTTAGCCGTAAGCGGCGTAAGCGTGTGTGAGGGAAGGTACGATTAAATGTATAACTCATAATAAATCCTAATAAATACAACAAATAAACGCATCAAGATGCCGCTTTAACAGACCATCTAGCGTTAAAGGAAATTTGGATTGTGATATAACAATGTTTGCTGCTTTTATAGCAGATTATTCATGCCACACTGGCATTTTTTGCTTTGGTTATTATAACGCAGTCGACAGTAGGTTTTGGGTTTGAGAAATGATACAAGTTATAACGAAGGCGTTATAATGGGCCGCTAAAGACGCTGCTAAAGAGGTAACCATGCGTGACAATCCCTATTTAATACAAACCAATGATAATAAGAATCCAATGAAATCAATGTTAGAGGGCAAGTCAATGAGAAGTAAGTCAATGAGTCGTAGACGGTTTTTGACATTGACCGCGCTTGGTTTGGGCAGTGCCAGTTTGGCGCATGGCTCTAATACAGCCTTGTCAACAGTCCATCCTTCAGCTTCTAATACGGCGGTAGATGTGACTCGTTATGTTGATGATAATCATACTGATATAAAAAACACCTTCGCAAATTGCGCGGTACCAAGTATTCCGACACGTATATTTTCTAGCTCCAATACGGGCGTCGATGAAGCACGCAATGTGTTGGGATTAAAAAGGCTGACTTGTGCAGGATTTGATATTCAAAACCCAAAAGTCACAAGACGTCAATATTTACGTTTCGGCGGTACTGATCAGCAGCGTATCAGCGATTTACAAAATATTGCTACTGGGGCGATAGAGGCGCCAAAGCTGTTACTTGCGGTACGAGGTGGTTATGGCGCTATTCGGCTGCTTGAGCATATAGATTGGCAAAACCTTGGCCGAGTAATGAAAGATAAAGGCACGATATTGGCCGGCTTTAGTGATATTACTGCGGTGCAATGTGCGCTATTAGCCCAAGGTGGCATGAGTAGTTTGGCAGCGCCGATGCTCTATAGTGAATTTGGTAAAACGCAGCCGGACAAAATCAGTGCGCAAGGCTTTGTTGAGGCAGTTAGCAATCCCAATCTGCTTATACAGTTGCCGCAGCAACGTAATTCTGCTCAAGTCAAGCAAATAACCGGTATCTTATGGGGCGGAAATCTAAGTGTGGTCGCAGCGCTGGCTGGCAGTTCTTATATGCCCAAGCCAGAAGGTGGTATTGTGTTCTTAGAAGATGTGGGCGAGCAGCCGTATCAAGTGGAGCGTATGCTTTATAGCTTATATCTTGCCGGCGCGTTCAAAAACCAGCAAGCCATTGTACTCGGCGCCTTTAGTAGGACAGGCGAGGACAGCTATGATGCCCGATATAATATGAATGAAGTCATCGAGCAGTTGCAGCGACTGACCGGATTACCTGTCTATCTGGGTCTACCGTTCGGGCATATCAGCGCTAAACAAAGCTTTCCCCTTGGGGCGCAGTGTCAATTAATACCAAATAATCAGGGCATTGCCCTTGAATTTAGTGGTTATCCTACCATTGATAGACATTTAATCCATCCTGACGCCCTGTGGTCATAGGGCTTGTAAAAAGGACAGTTTCATGGCGATTACAAGAGTTCAGCCGGTCAATGATGCGCATGGTCCAGAGGTTGTAGATGACCTGACTTTGAATCCACCGCAGAAAGGCTTAATCGGTGGCGCCAGCCTTGTTGGGCTTGCGCTATTGGTATATTTACTGGTCACTCAGCCTATTGCTCAGTCTATATTATTGGTGATTGGCTTACTGTTTGGCTATACCTTGTTTCATGCACGTTTTGGGTTTACCTCAGCGTTTAGACGCTTTGCGTCTGTGGGTAATGGTCAAGCGCTGCGCTCACACATGCTGATGTTGGCAGTTGCGGTGACTTTATTTGCGCCTATTTTGGCGTATGGTATTAGCTTCTTTGGAGGGCCGGTTGCAGGTTACGTCTCACCAGTGGGTGTCAGCTTACTGGTTGGCTCATTTATGTTTGGTATCGGTATGCAGTTGGGTGGTGGCTGTGCGTCAGGCACTCTTTATGCTGTCGGCGGCGGCCGATCAGTGATGTTTATCACTCTGCTGTTTTTTATTATTGGTGCAACGATTGGTGCCTATCATCTGCCATTTTGGACAGAAGAAATGCCCTCACTGGGCGCGTACTCACTTGCTACCTCGACAGGACTTGGCTATGGCGGTGCTTGGGCGGTGTCATTGGTTTTATTTGGCCTTATTACTTGGATAAGCTGGGTGGTCGAGAAGAGAAAGAATGCCCCTAAAATGGCGCCTCTACCTACCGAGAGAGGCTGGAAAAGAATTTTCCGCGGTTCATGGCCAATATTTGCCGCTGCCATTGTGTTAGCGGTATTAAATGCTTTAACCTTAATGACCCGTGGTCAGCCTTGGGGTATCACCTCAGCATTTGCGCTTTGGGGCTCTAAAATAGCCAGCGGATTGAGTGTCGATGTGGCAAGTTGGGGATATTGGCAGGGCAATAATGCAGCGGCTCTGCAAGCGTCTATTTTTGCAGATTCAACCACTGTATTAAATTTAGGTATTATTCTAGGTGCCTTTATTGCTTCAGCAGCTGGTGGCTTATTTAAATTTACCAAAATCACTCCAGGTAACTTTGCAGCCTCTGTGATTGGCGGTTTATTAATGGGCTATGGCGCGCGCTTGGCGTTTGGTTGTAATATTGGCGCATATTTTGGCGGTATTGCCTCCTTTAGTTTGCATGGGTATATTTGGGGCGTGTTAGCACTGGCAGGTACTTTCTTAGCATTGTACTTACGTCCGATGTTTGGACTATCAGTGCCCAAACCGACAGATACGTTCTGCTAATATAGTCAGTCAATTATTAACGTATTGCGATAAAAAAGAGCTGAAATATCAGCTCTTTTTTATCGCAATTGTTTTAGGGCGTGTCCTCAATTGTTTTAGGGCGTGTCCTCAATTGTTTTAGGGCGTGTCCTCAATTGTTTTAGGGCGTGTCCTCATTTTTGAAAATGATGATAAAAATAAGATAAATCGCAGTCAGACAGGGAAAATAATGCCGTAAATATCGAGATATTTACCTATTACGTAGCGTTACACTTGGTGTGTTAATCTAAGATATTCGCCCTAGGTATACGGATTTGATGCCAGGAGACAACATTAATGAATATTGCTACATTAATAGAAAACAATGGGGAGTATTATCTAATAAAGCAATATCCCAATAGATATTTTGTCGTTGAAATTATTGGCGATGATTTTGATCCCGAAGTTACTTTTTACGAGATTTCATAAAGTAAGTAATAACAAGAAGTGGTCAAAGTGTAGGAGCAAATAAAAATCCACAAAAACAAAAAAGGCTTCCAATTGCTTGGAAGCCTTTTTTGTTATAACTTAAATATGGTACCCGGAGCCGGACTTGAACCGGCACGATCTTGCGATCGAGGGATTTTAAATCCCTTGTGTCTACCAATTTCACCACCCGGGCAAAACTTTTTATACTTGAGCTCTTGGTAGTGAACTCTGTAAGTGCGCGTATATTATCATAAAATCAATATTCGTCAACACTTTTTTCTTCAACTTAATTAAAAGTTTTAGATCAAATTTGGAGGCTGAGGTCGGAATCGAACCGGCGTCCACGGATTTGCAATCCGCTGCATAACCACTCTGCCACCCAGCCATTTGAGGTGAACTATAATATCAAATAAAAATTAAAATACAAGAACTATCTACATAAATTTTAAAATAATTCTACTGTGGCGAGTTTATTATACAAACAACCGACCCAATACGCTTGTCTTGCGGATTAGGTCGGCTAAATATCGCTAAACCACAAAAATTGGCGATATTTTGATAGAGTTAAAGCCCGTTATACGATATTACGATCTTCATCTTTGGCTTTTTTGATATCACGGTAAGTAGCAGTACAAATCACCACCAGCACAGCCAAGGTGATGGCCGGCCAAATGAGAATATAGAGACCATAAGCAAAGGTACTCATCATCATCTCTCCTTAGTTATTAAGTTATTAAGTTATTAAGTTATTAAGTTATTAAGTTAATAGGCTTTAGTACATTTAATAAAGCGTTACGAGTTGGCTTTTGGTGCAGGTGTCTTGTCATAATCACCGACACGCTGCTTGATTAAGTCAAAATCAAAACGCTCATTGTTTAATAAGCTTAGTGCGATACATACGATGGTGCTCACGCCATAAGCCGTTAATGAGGCAGTTAGCACCATATACTGGCGTAAGAAGCCTAGCGCGAAGAACAGCATCAAGGCTAGAGTAATTGCGGCGGCAATCATGCCTAAGGTGCGACCTAAGAAGCCAAATACCATTAACCCAATAACCACAGCTGCGCCAACACTGGCAAAAACTTCAAACATCAGCGCAACACCACCCTCGATAGGCAGTAGCTCGAAACGCGCGATACAGAAGAAGATAAGCGCAACGATAACCGCAGCGGTAAACGCAAGGTTAGTAACTCTATCCCAAAATACGCTGGAGATAACAGGAAATACCACCGCGCCCCATAACGCACCGACAAACACCAGCATAACTAAAATATCGAGCTTTAAGCTGGCAAAGATTAGACCGGCTGCCGTAGCGATAATCATAGTAGCACGGCCCACAATCATCATTTTCTTGGGATCGGCTTTGCCTTTTGCGATGTTTTTAGCATACACATCCGCCATCATAATAGTCGATAAGGCAGATAAATCTGAGTCAGCGGTCGATGACAATGAACCAATAACTAGAATAAAGAACAGCGCAATAAAGACAGGGTGTAGGTAAGTACTCACCATTTGCGGGATAAGATTATTCATATCACCATTTAATGGCTCAATACCCACCGTTAATGCCATTAGACCAATCATACCCAGGCCGATAACAATACCGGCATAGCCGACCGTTGCCGTCACAAATGTCGATTTAATCTTGGTTTTATCAATAGCAAACAGACGCTGAGTAATAGTCTGGTTACCAATAGCATAAGCCAGTACCGCCACAAAATAAGGCGCACCTTGTTGGAAGAAGGCTTCAGAGGAGAAGAAATCCTGCTGCTGCGCGGTCAAGTTTGGTAAGCCATCAACCATGGCTTGAGGGCCGCCCATGGCAAATAAAACGGCAGGAATAATTACCACACCGATTGCCATTAACGCCACTAATTGAGCAAAGTCGGTAAATACCGAAGCTCTAAAGCCTGAGCTCAAGGTGTAGCTTAAAACACCTAGACCGGCAATCATCACGCCCGTTTGGAAAGATAACGGTGATAACACAGAAACTAGGGCACCGGCGGCAGTGAAGTTGACCATCAAGCTAATTAAACTACCCATTAAGTTGGAGACTGCTAAGATTAATTGGCTTGATGATCCATGACGCGCTTTGATGAGCTCACCTAAAGTGTGGCCGTTTGGGGCCAGTTGGCGAAAGCGCATACCAAAGGGATAGATGAATAAAATCATCAATGCACCCCAGAAACCATAATGAATCGGTCCTGAAAGGCCATATTTATAGCCAGAGGTTGCCGCTGCATAGAATGAGGCCGCCCAAATCCAGGTCGCCGTCATACTCGCTGCACCCATACCAAAGCCAACACCGTGACCTGCCACCATAAATCCGGTAGTGCTTTCCTTATCTTTTTTGATTAATAAGGAGAGCAGGTAGGTACCTCCATAAAAAGCCGCCATCATCAAAATGATGGTCCAGACTGAAAATTGAAACAATTCTTGAGCTTGCAAACGATTCTCCTTAAATATATTAGGGAAAAAAGGATGACAATAGTCCTATTCACATATAATCATGTGCACCATCCTCAATATTGAAATGTTATTTATATAGTGTATTCAGTGACCTAAATGAAGTGAGTCAAATGCGATAACTCAAACCACAGACGGCAGGCATGACAAAACCATACCGAAAAGTATTGGCATCAGACCTACCAAAGCTGTATGAACACGTTATGTCGTATCTTAAATGGCTGGCATATACCAACGCAGTAATATTTTACTTCCGCACCCGACGCTATTAGCCTGAAAGTACGCTTACAAACAAGCCAAACAACAAATGCGACAAAAAGATAAAGATATAAACGCTTGGATATGAATAATGCGAGGCGCGCAACAAGACCTAGTGAAAGAGACTATCAAAGACAAACATCGTGCGGCTTGTCGTTAAGCGGCCAAACGCAAGGCGTTTATATATTGTGATAACGCAGCGGTCTCTTGCTTATTAGCATTGAGTTATTTTCGGTCTGCTCTCAATGAAAAGAGGGCTGCGCGTGAGTGTTAGAGCGAATACTAAGGCGGTAATGCAGCCTTTATGGCTCTAACCTTTACTACATATTGTTCAAAAAATATACAGTAACAGTTGTGCAACATAGGTTAACGGAATATCCGCTTAATTTCAAATTTTTCTAAAAAACAGGTGATAAACAGAGCAGTAAAGATGAATCAAATGTGGCAGAAAATCTATGGAGGTGAGTCAAAATAATAAGAAAAATACGTAATCCAACAAAAGTGGGTCGGATTATTCGTGCCTCATGGGGTACAATATTGCCCATAAAGTGGGGCGCATGATACCTCTTTTATGATAACGAGTTTTTTCATTACTATTTTTAAGAATCTGTATTCATAAGCTACAGTTATGGTATTTTTAGAATAAAATGAGACAATACGAGGCAAAATTGGGTTGAATAGTCATTCTATTCGAGCCGAATTTTAACAAAGTAGTGGCTTGTTTTAGGCAAAAAGAGCCAATTATAGCTTGTGAATACAGGTTCTAAGTAATATCTCTTCAAATTTTGACATGATGGAGCCAGAAATGACTGATGCTACTGCCACACGCCTTGATGGTAAAGCACTTGCTAAAGAAATTGAGAAAGACTTAAGTCAGCGCGTTGCAAGGCTGGTTGAGAAGACAGGTCGTACGCCTATCTTAGCAACTATCTTGGTCGGTGATGATCCGGCTTCTGCTACCTATGTGCGCATGAAGGGCAATGCATGTAAGCGTGTGGGTATGGAATCGATCAAAGTTGAAATGCCTGCTAGTACTACTACAGAGGAGCTACTGGCTAAGATTGATGAGCTGAATAATAATCCTGACGTGCACGGTATTTTATTGCAGCATCCCGTTCCTGAACAGATTGATGAGCGTGCCTGCTTTGATGCTATTGATTTAAATAAAGACGTAGACGGTGTGACCTCATTGGGCTTTGGCCGCATGAGTATGGGCGAGCCTGCGTACGGTTCATGCACCCCACAAGGTATTATGTATTTGCTTGATCATTATGGTATCGAATTTGCAGGAAAGAATGCAGTTGTGGTTGGTCGCAGTGCTATCTTAGGTAAACCAATGGCGCAAATGCTATTAAATGCCAACTGCACCGTAACTATTTGCCATTCACGCACTCAAAATCTAGCCGAGCATGTGGGCCGAGCGGATATTATTGTGGGTGCTGTGGGCGTACCTGAGCTGATCAAAAAAAATTGGATTAAGCAGGGCGCTATCGTGGTAGATGCTGGCTTCCATCCGACAGACAATGGCGGTGTGGGCGATATTGAGCTGACTGGTATTGAGTCTATCGCCTCAGCATACACCCCAGTACCGGGCGGCGTGGGCCCAATGACCATCAATACCTTAATTCGTCAAACGGTAGAAGCAGCTGAAAAAGCAGCAAACGTATAATCGTCAGTTGAGCGGGCAGGAGCGAGTGATGAGTTCACGCCGTCTACTTGCTAAAAACATTAGGTTAATGGCTCGTTAATATACAGTTTAGTTAACGAATAATCTGTTTTGGATGGCAAGGAGAGGCTCACATTGAGCCTCTTTTGCGTTTTAGAAAGTCAAGAAGTCAGTTGGCGTTGCTTCTTTATAGAGCAAACCATTATTAAAGGAGTACCAAGGAATGAGGCAAAAAAGTGAATGGGAAAATAAGATACAGCAATTTGGCGTAATACTGGTAGATATCAGTCATTATATTGCCCTATTAGTGATTGGTTTTGTGGTGATATGGGCAGCAGGCAGTGAGTTTGTCGGGATTATCCAAAGTGGCAAAGCGGCACTTAAAGATATCTTGATGCTGTTTATTTATCTCGAATTATTGGCGATGATTGGTATTTACTTTAAAACGCATCGTTTGCCGGTACAGTTTTTGATTTATATTGCCATTACCGCATTATCGCGCCATTTAGTCGTCGATGTACAAGCCGTCTCAGATACCTTCCATCTCTGGCTGCTTCTTACTATTACCGTGTCTATATTTATCCTAAGTATTGCAGTGTTCTTATTAACTTGGACTGCCAATCAATATGGACGTCCCGAAGACAATATCTATGAAAAGACACCGTCAAAACACACGCCGCCCAAACTCAAAGAGTAATGAGCGTTAAGAGACTAAGGGTATAGTCTTAAATTAGTCTGGTGTTTAAAAAAAGGCTGAGCTTTCCGGTTAATTCTAGAGCCAGCCTGACTTTTTGAATTGATAATATAGAATCACACAGGTTGTGAAGATAAATACCAAGACCACGAAGTAGGCGTATTCATAATGCAGCTCTGGCATAAAATCAAAGTTCATGCCATAAATACCGGCCACTGCGGTTGGTACTGCCAAAATACCTGCCCAAGCAGCAAGCTTTCGAACCACCTCGTTCTGTCCCATATTGACCATGGCCATATACGTATCCATGGCAACACTCAGCATCTCATTAAGACCGTTTACGGCATCAATAGCGCGTAATAGATGGTCGTTTACGTCCCTAAAATAGGGCTTAGCCGCACTTGGGAAGGAGGCGACCAACTCATTTTTCTTATGATTAATAAAAAAGTTGCAGATGTCCTGCACAGGTAACATGACCGCGCGCATATGTACCAGTTGCGACTTTAAGGTGTACAGGCTTTTAAGGGTGTCTTTGCTAAATTTATAAGAGAAGATATTGCGCTCTTGCTCACGTAGATACTCCTCCAAGCTATAGGTAATCGGCAAGTAGCTATCGACCACATAATCTAAGATGGCATGCAGCACAAAAATAGGGCCCATGCGCATTTTTTGCGGACGTCTGTGGCAATACGCCCGTACCGGTGCATAAGAGCGAGAGGCGCCAGTACGAATGGTAATAATGTAATTGCTACCCATAAACATCGAGGTAGTACCATAATGAATATGATTGTTGGCTAGATAGGCCGTTCGAACCACAACGAAAATAGAATCAGTGCCATAATTCTCAATCTTTGCACGCTGATTTTCATTAAACGCATCTTCTAATGCCAGTTCGTGAATATCAAAGGCGTGTTGTACCGTTTTAATGGTTTCAATACTTGGGTCATATAAGCCGAGCCAAATAAAATTACCTTTATTATTCAGTGTTCGGCTCACATCTTCGAGCTCAATCTTTTCAACAAATTCGCCAGATTTACGTGAATAAACGCAGCAGTTTACCACCTCATTCACACCAGAGCGCTCAAAGTCCTCGACACGTTCGGCATCCGGATCGTAGACCGGCATGGTAGGCGACATAAATAACAGTGGATTGTCACTATCATTGAACCTAGCCGCAGAATTGGATAACGCTAAATTGGGCGGCGATAAGTTGGAGCTGGCACTGGCACTATCCACGCTATACGTCTGCTTAGAGTTAGGCGTATTATTAGAAGAATGAGGGGGATTATAGTCGGTCGCTTCTGGCTTTAATTCTGACATTCTTAACTCTCAAGTAGACGTTTTAAGATGTTATAGGGCATATTGTTTTAGGGTATCAATATCGACCAGCTCAAGTAGGCTTTCATGACAGGCTTCAAGTTTAATCTGCGGCGCCATATCGTGATCTAACGCATCTAACCAGCGCAGGGCACAGATACACCAATAATCACCAGGTTTCAGCCCTTTAAAACCATATTCAGGCATCGGGGTAATTAAATCATTGCCAGTTTTGGCTGAAAAATTTAAGAACTCACTCGTCATTTTGGCACAAACGGTATGCTGACCGATATCTTGCGGGCCAGTATGACAAAAGCCGTTGCGGTAATAGCCAGTAATCGGGTCAAAACAGCAGCTTGAAAGAGCAGTACCCAATACATTTCTTTGGTTTAATTTAGGATCAGGATGATGTGATGACATAAACAGTTTTCTCAGTATAAAAATAAGTACTCATCAGGCACAAACGCCCGAAATACAAATAGGTAGATACAAGGATTGTAACATTTACCCTGGTTCGGTATGCTCTATTTATTGTTATCAAATTTTAGATTAGTGGCGTGTTTCTCTAGTCGAACGCGGTCAGCTATGCTAGACTTAAACAGAACAATCAATAGACTTGTTTGAATCTAAGCCCAGTCTTTAGCGTGGTACCCTTTTATAAAAGTGTCTGTATCACAGCTTGTTGTGTCAAATTCGCAGCATTAAAGGGTTATTATGAACCGATACTGGTTTAGAATAAACAAGCGTCTCATTCACAACAATACGTTATATTGTCGATTTATCGATTACTACTACACTTTAACTAACGATTTGGTCAAGGCGTGTCTGCTTACATGAAGATAACCGCCCCCAAACAAGGATTACTTGTGTCTGACAGTTCTATTTCCTCCGATAACGCTCCAGAACAGTACGCCCCAAAACAGCCTGCTGATAAACGATCGCATGCGACTGATATCGATAACATCTGGCTATTACCAGACGGTGTCAGCGACTTATTATCTGATGAAGCTCAAAAACAAGAGTGGCTGCGCTACAAACTCACTAGATTATTGGTTAGCCGAGGCTATGAGCTTATCTGCCCGCCGATGATTGAGTTCACAGAATCACTGCTTGGTAATGCCTCCGAAGACCTAAAACGTCAAACCTTTAAGATTATCGACCAATTATCAGGTCGCTTAATGGGTGTGCGTGCCGATATCACGCCGCAGATTTTACGCATTGATGCCCATTTAAATAAGATGGGCAAGGCCGATGAAATTGCCCGTTATTGTTACGCCGGTCACGTGATTCGCACCTTGCCAGATGGTCTATTTGGCTCACGTACACCGCTACAACTGGGTGCAGAAATCTTCGGTAGTGACAGTTTAGATGCTGATTTAGAGCTGATTGATGTGCTGTACTGCCTGATTGATAATCTAAACCTAAGACAGCACCTACACATTGATATTGGTCATGTGGCTATCTTTGCGCGTCTAAAAGAGTTGGCTGGCTTGTCTGATAATGATGCAGCGGTACTGATTAATTTATATGCCAACAAAGCATTGCCTGAGCTAAAAGAAGTGTGTGGCGATTTGCCAATGGGTAATGATTTTTATCAGTTGGCAGTGCACGGTCATGACATGAGTGCGCTGAAGGCAGCGCTGTCTGATACTGCGACCAATGATGCCGCTATTATCGATGCGGTAAAAGATGTGCAGGTTATGGTTGCTCACATTGAGAATACCTATCAGGGTAATGTCAGTGTTGATATTACTGAGCTTGGCTACCATTATCACACCGGTATTGTATTTAATGCCTATTTTGAAAATGAATCACAAGCGGTAGTGCGTGGTGGTCGTTTTAATGGTGAAAGCTTTAATTCTGCCAGTCATGCGCCAGCGACTATTGCCGAGGAACTGCCATCACGCAGTGCGACCGGCTTTAGTCTAGAAGTGACACGTTTGCAGCGTTATATCAGTTTGAATAAGACCAAGCTGGTATTGGTACGCTTTGCTGATATGCAAGGGGTGCGCGTAGATAACAATGCCAAGTTAACCAAAGATTTAGAAAACAAGATTGCTGAATTACGTGATTTAGGTCACCGAGTGGTTCGTCCATTAAGTGACAAAGATGCACCGCAAAATGTGACCCATCAGTTAATGCTAAATGATGGCGAGTGGGTTTTAAAAGCAGTTTAAGCCGTTATTTAATACATAGCGCCTAAGTGACTGCGCCGAAATGACGCAGATTATTTTTTATAGTTCAATACGAGTGGGTAAGGATTTATTATGGGTAAGAATGTCGTAGTACTTGGTAGCCAATGGGGCGACGAAGGTAAAGGCAAAATTGTTGATTTGCTAACCGAACGTGCTTCAGCCGTGGCTCGTTTCCAAGGCGGTCACAATGCAGGCCATACTTTGGTTGTTGATGGTAAAAAAACAGTATTGCATTTGATTCCATCCGGTATTCTACGTAATGACGTGACATGCTTTATCGGTAATGGCGTGGTGTTATCACCAGAAGCGCTGCTTATCGAAATGAAAGAGCTTGAGGACAATAACGTACCTGTACGTGAGCGTCTAAAAATCTCTCCAAACTGTCCGTTAATCATGCCATATCACATTGCGCTTGACCAAGCTCGTGAAGCCAAACGTGGTTCTGGCAAAATCGGCACGACAGGTCGTGGTATTGGTCCTGCTTATGAAGACAAAGTTGCGCGCCGTGCTATTAAGCTTGCTGACTTATTCCGCCCAGATTTAGAAGAAAAACTACGCAACTTAATTGATTATCATAACTTTCAGTTAACGCATTACTATAAAGTTGACGCTATCGATTATGATACGACTTTTGCGTTATGCCAAGAGTGGTGTGATGAGCTAAAAGACTTGGTTTGCGATGTCACAGAAGAGCTAAATCAGTTACGTCTTCAAGGCAAAAACTTAATGTTTGAAGGTGCGCAAGGTACATTACTTGACATCGACCATGGTACTTATCCGTTCGTTACCAGCTCAAGCGTAACCGCAGGCGGCGTATCAACCGGTACAGGTATTGGCCCATTATACTTAGACTATGTTTTAGGTATCACCAAAGCGTACACCACTCGTGTGGGCAGTGGTCCTTTCCCAACTGAATTATTTGATGACGTTGGCGCACATTTAGCCAAAGTGGGTCATGAATTTGGTGCAACCACTGGACGTGCACGTCGCTGTGGTTGGTTTGATGCCGAAGCACTTCGCCGTGCGGTCGTATTAAACTCACTATCAGGTATCTGCTTGACCAAGCTTGACGTTCTAGATGGCCTAGATGAGATTCGTATTGGCGTCGGCTATGATATCCCTGAGACTGAGTTTGCCGCAGCGCACGACGGCGAGTTTTATGAAACGGTAACGCCTATTTATGAGACTCTACCAGGCTGGAAAGGCTCAACGGTTGGTATCACCAACTATGACGACTTACCAGAAGAAGCCAAAGCGTATATCAAGCGTATTGAGCAATTAATTGATTGCCCAGTAGACATCATCTCAACCGGTCCTGACCGTGATGAGACCATCGTATTACGTGACCCATACGACGCTTAATGGGTAGTTAGTTTTACTGGCTGACTTAATCTAAAGCTGGTTAAAGCCCTCCATTATATATTTGATGGAGGGTTTTTTTGCGCTTTAATTTATGAGGTGAGTAAAAAGACAGTCGTGAAGTTTTTATTCATATTCACTTAAAGTTCACTGTTTAAATTCAAAATACACCTGTATACTTTAAGGGTCTCACTTTCTTTATTATTCACTTACTTTAAAGGTGTCTTTATGTCCGTTATCACTCTAAAAAGATTATCAGTTAGCACTGCTTTTGCCGTATTATCCTCATTTGGCTTGCTGCTATCGACCACAGCCTCTGCTCAAAACTGTGACAATACACGTAATGATTTTGATAGTCTGTACTGCTTATCAAAGGTGTATCAAGAAGCAGATAAAGATTTAAATACCAGCTACAGTAAATTGGTCAAACAGCTTAATAGCAATCAAAAAGCCATCTTAAAGCGTGGTCAATTGGCTTGGATGCGTGATAGAAACGATAGATGTAGTGAGTACTCAGGTGGAAGCTTCTTGGTAGATATGCGCTGTGCTACCGATACGACCACGAGCAGGGTGAATTTTCTTAATGAGCGTCTCAGAGAGTGCCGCGCAGGCAGCTGTCGCACTAGTCGACTGGGTGATTAAGTAGCGCCTCTCGCTTGTTGGTAGTAAGATAAAAGACAATGTTTTGTCCGCTTATGCATCAATTTTATGATTCGCTTTGTGATGCACTTAGCGATTTTTGGTTTGTTGATAAAATAGCTAAGGCTATCAGGCGACTATAGTTAGGCTGTCATTATTGAAGTGATAGCCAGAGAGGTAGGGGATGCAATCGGTTTATTTTGAAGACTTAAAGGTTGGTGATAAGTGGCACAGCCGTGAATACATGCTAAGTGTTAAAGATATTAAAACCTATGCGCAGCAATATGATCCGCAGCCATTTCATTTAGATGAGGCAGCGGCCGAGCATACTTTCTTTGAAGGATTGGCGGCCAGTGGTTGGCATACAGCGAGTGTTACCATGCGTCTAATGGTTGAGAGCATTCCTATTGCATCGGGCCTAATTGGGGCAGGGGGCGAGATTAGTTGGCCAAGACCAACACGTCCAGGCGACAGTTTGCATATAGAGGCTGAAGTGGTTGAGCTTAAGCCGTCACGTTCAAAGCCGGACCGCGGTATGGTAGTGGTACAAATCAATACGCTTAATCAGAACGGTGATTGTGCTCAGCGTTTTAAGTGTACCATGGTGGCGTTTCGTCGACCTAGCGACAGCGTATAAAGATGCTACAGTTAACCTTTTTGGGTACCTCAGCAGGGGTGCCCACCAAACATCGGAATGTCACTGCATTGGCAGTGGAGTGTATCAATCCATTCGCCTCCAAAAGCAGTCAACAAAGCAAGTCTAAGCGCCCGTGGGTACTCATAGATTGCGGTGAGGCAACGCAGCATCAATTATTACAAACTAAGCTGAGCGGTCAGCAATTGGTTACGATTTGTATTACTCATGTGCATGGTGATCACTGCTATGGCTTGCCAGGGTTGCTAGCCAGTATGGCTATGTCAGGGCGTCAGCAGCCGCTGAAGATTATTGCACCGGCTGCTATAAAGCGGTTTATGGAAGTCGTGCAGCTAACCACAGAGCTGTATCTGCCATTTGAGGTTGAGTATATTGCGGTTGAGACGCTTGTAGATACTGAGCAAAGTGAAAATGAAACGGTGACTTTAGCCTTATCGCAAACACATCAACTAAAGATAGAGGTTCATCCATTATCACATCGCGTGGCATCTTATGCTTATAGTCTAAGCCAAACGGTGGAGACCATGCAGCTTGATAAATCCAAATTACAAGCGGCAGGTATTGAGCCAAGTCCCATTTGGGGGAAGCTGCAGACAGGCGAGGATGTTACGTTAGATAATGGCGAGCAGATAAAGTCGATTGATTTTACCAAGCGTATTCAGCGGCAACTAAAAATAGTCATCGCAGGTGATAATGATACGCCTGAGCTTCTGCATAAGGCGGTAGAGGAGGCAAGCGTGCTTATCCATGAAGCCACTTATACCCAGTCGATATTGGATAAGATTCAATCTAGAGCAGAGGCTTTTGACCCGATGCACACGACTGCACAGCGCATTGCGACATTTGCTCAATCAGCTAAGCTAAAGCACTTAATATTGACTCATTTTAGTGCCCGTTATCAGCCTTTTGATGACCCAGACAGCAAGGTGGCGAATATGGCCGATATTCGCCAGGAGGTTGAACGGTTTTATCAAGGTCAGTTTTGGCTGGCATGTGACTTTGCCCAGTTTGAGGTGACCATGGACGGTGTTAAACTTATTGAGAAGGATTGAGTCCAAAAATGAGCTTGATTATTCGCAATACATCCCCTGCAGATATTCCTAAACTAATAGACATCTTTGAGCAATCGATTTTGGCGATTGACGACTCGATATATTCTAAGGCGCAAAAAAGAGCATGGATGACAGTAGAAACAGGACTGGCTGCACCCGAGAACTTTTGGAGGAATCGTTTTGCACGCACTCAGCCTTCAATCGCTGAGAGTGAGGCAGGTGAGATAGTTGGGTTTATTGAATATTTACTTTATAAAAATCAGTGGGGTGAAAATGATCCCCAGTGTGCCTATATTGATGGGCTGTTTGTACACCCAAATTATCAGCGTCGCGGCGTGGCCCAAGCGTTATATGATAAGAC
The DNA here is from genome assembly GCF_057396245.1 of Psychrobacter sp. CX16. NCBI lineage: Bacteria > Pseudomonadati > Pseudomonadota > Gammaproteobacteria > Moraxellales > Moraxellaceae > Psychrobacter > Psychrobacter sp. CX16. The sequence goes on along the minus strand of NZ_JBXYJF010000010.1, from coordinate 42,211 downwards.
AGTCTTTAATCCCTATGGTATGAGCATCAATACTGTCTGGGTACATGCCTCAAAACTTGCTTATCCTTTCTTTTTAAAACAAGGGTTTGAAGGTGTCGAGCAGCAACAGGTTAAGCGCCATAATGTGACGTTACCGCGCTACTTGATGCGTAAACCTATCTAGTTGAGTGGCGGTTTAATTGTCCTGACTCAACAACTGCTGACCCACCCAGTGTCTTGCAAACTGGTATGCCACTCGGCCTGAACGCCCACCACGGCCAGACGCCCATTGTAGTGCTTGCGCGCGTATCTCATCATCCCACTCAATACCTTCGGCCTGTAAATAATGGGCGACAATATTAAGATAGGTCTCTTGGTTCATCGGATAAAATGACAGCCATAGCCCAAAACGATCCGATAAGGATACTGTTTCATCAATAGTCTCATAAGGATTAACCTCATCGGTTTGGCCATCATAGATATTGACATTATCTTTCATTAATTGCGGTAATAGGTGGCGGCGGTTACTGGTGGCATAGACCAATAGCTTGTCCTGCTCAGAGTCGAGTGCGCCATCGAGGACACTCTTTAAGGTACGGTAATTTTCATCTTGCCCGTTAAATGCTAAATCATCGCAATAGACAATATAGCGACAACCAGAATCTTGCGGCAGCTTATTAATAGCTTGGCGGATTTTATCGAGAATTTGCAAGTCATCACGGGCAACCTCAATCATACGTAGCCCATCTTCTTTAAACTCGTTCAATAATGCGCGAATCAGAGAGGATTTACCGGCGCCGCGTGTGCCCGTCATTAACACATGGTTAGCAGGATAACCGGCTAAAAACTGGCGTGTATTTTGAGCGATCTTCGCTTTTTGAGTATCGATACCAATTAGGTCATCCAGACTCAGCGCAGAATTTACTTCAATAGGCTCAAGGGAGCCAGTCGCGCCGCCTACCCAGCGGTAAGCCAACTGGTTCGGGTCAATAGCTATCGCTGACGTGGTATGTTGTTTTAAATACTCAGCCAGTAAAGTGGCCAGTGTGTCATCAAGGCTTAAGGTCGTGTTCGATTTTGACATAGCGACTCGATTCTTTGTATTGGGTTAAGATAAAAAGGTTGGCAGATTTGCCATCGTTGAATAAATAATACGGTTAAAATAGCGGTCAGTAAAGCCATACGTCTCGATATCTATCGTATTCTCGCAGTCTCGCTCTATTAAAAAGGTCCGTTATGCCAGCATTTTCACCTTATCATACCTCTTTGCTTAAAGCAGTTAATCAATACTTAGATGCTCAAGGCTATCGACTGATGTATCAGCATCGACTAAGCAAACAGGCATTTATGGGTAGTGAGCTGTATCAAGGGTTGACTCAGGTAGATAGAATTGGGAAGACATGGATGATTAAATGGCAACTACAGGATTTGGATGATAATCAATTAGAGACTCAAACTCGGAGCCTGCCTATATCACCACTGGCTATTGAGAGGCAACATTTGCAGCAAATAACTGCGGCTTGTGATACAAATTCTGTTAAGCAGTCTAATCACTTGTGTTGTGTACCTTGCATCAAACCAATTGCTACAATACAGTTGATAGTAGAGGGTAGAAAATGGCAGTTAACTGGATTTAGCATGCCTTACTTTAAGCAAGGCAGTGTCAAAGAGTATCTCAAAAGATATCCATTATCTGATGAACAAAAATTACAACTGATACATAAGCTAGCGCAAAGTGTGTCTGATTTGCATACACTCGGCTGGATTCATGGTGACATTAAGTCCAGTAATTTTTTGATAGCAGAATCTGAAGCAGAACTGATAGAGAAGACAGAAAAACAGCCTAAGCAGAATAAAGAGGATGGATTTAATGGTCTAACGGTAGTTATCACAGATTTAGCATATGCTGTACCAATAGATCAGCGGCTTGATGATTCGAATAGTCGTCACCCCAGAGGAACCGCTGCTTATTTGGCTCCAGAGTGTTGGCAAGGTCATTCTATCTCTGTGCAAAGCGATATTTATGCCTTTGGTATTATGATGTATGAGATATTGGTGGGTGATAGGCCGTTCCAAATGAATAAAGATAGGCATAGCTACTCGCTCTCAACAGATTGGGCAGTGATGCATTGTCAGGCAGAGGTACCCTTACTATCCAAACAATGGTCATATCTACAGACCGTTATTGATACCTTGTTGGCTAAGCGACTAGAAAACCGGTTTAAAAGTATGGACTCAGTAATCGAAGCCTTAGTCGCGCCGCAACATCAGGTATAATTCGACCGCTTATTTAGCTATTTATTCACAACTTAATATTTATTACTCAAAATAAAAAAGGCGATAACTATGTTTCTAGTAATTCAGAATGACACCATAAATCTAAAAGATATCAGTAGAATCTCGCGAAAAGGCAGTGTGATTACGGTTTATTTTATGAGCGGTAATGAGCCGGCCACTTATAATTACGATAATGACAGTGATGCCACTGAGGTTGAATTTAAGGTATTTAAAAACTTAGAAGAGAAAGGATTAGTAGTGTAAGCCAACTAAAGAGATAGTGTTTAAGCATCAACTATTCACTAGTTCATCTCATAACTATTAGACAATAAAAAACCCGCTAAAAGCGGGTTTTTTATTTAAATATTTGGTCTAAGAACAACTAACCGGATAAAATGGTGGGGCTGGAGAGACTCGAACTCTCACACCTCTCGGCGCCAGAACCTAAATCTGGTGCGTCTACCAATTCCGCCACAGCCCCATCTTAAACATTCCGCATCTGATAGATGCTTACTGGGTTAGTGCTTCTCAGTGGTTGTGTATTATATAGATTTAAAATCTGTTGGCAAGTCTTTTTTCTATGATTAATCACATTGATGATAATCAAGAAATTTCAGCCAATAAAAAACCCGCTAAAAAGCGGGTTTTTTATTTAGATATTTGGTCTAAGAACAACTAACCGGATAAAATGGTGGGGCTGGAGAGACTCGAACTCTCACACCTCTCGGCGCCAGAACCTAAATCTGGTGCGTCTACCAATTCCGCCACAGCCCCATTTTAAACATTCCGCATCTGATAGATGCTTACTGGGTTAGTGCTTCTCAGTGGGTGACTATTATATAGAATAAAATAAGCTTGGCAAGCATTTTTTCTAATTTTTTGAAAAACTTTACTCAATAGGGCTGATGCCCCCCCTTGTTTGTTGTCTTCAATGTCTAACTGTCTTCGATGCCAAGCAATTTTATCTTACGGGTTAACGTATTACGCCCCCAACCTAATAGGTCAGCAGCTTCTCCTTTACGGCCTCGGCTATGCTCTAACGCCACGCTGATTAATACTTTTTCAAATTCTGGAGTAGCCAATTGTAGTATTTCTGAGTGACCGGCATTTAACGACTGATCTGCCCATGCTTTTAACTGCTGTTGCCAACTGCTACTGGTTTGGGGTGCATTAGTTGGAGCAGGCGTTGATGGAAACGGTGCTGAGTACTCTCTTTGACCGGTTTCTATAGATGGCGTACTCGGTAAAGACGTATTAAACGGTTGCGGCTGAAGAGCATTATCTGCTGACAATCCAGTCGATGCATTAGAAGGTGTTGTTTGAGAGTAGGGCGTACTATCAGTATGAACGACTTGATTCTCAGGTGAAGGCGCGACAGACTCTGCATGCACATGTCTTGCAGCAAACTCTGTCAAATCAGGCGGTAAATCCTCAACCGTTAATACTTCACCGGTTGCCATCACGGTAATCCAGCGGCACGCGTTTTCAAGCTGGCGAACATTACCAGGCCAGTCAAAGCTTTGCATGATATACAGTGCTTCTGGCGACAACTGCTTACGTTCAGTATTCATCTCAGTTGCGGCTCGGCCCATAAAGAAATCTACCAGTTCTGGGATATCATCGGGACGGGCGCGCAGTGGCGGTAGTGGTAAGCGAATCACATTTAAACGGTAGAATAAATCTTCGCGGAATCTACCCTCTTTTACCAATTGCTCTAAATTTTGATGGGTCGCGGCAATGATACGCACATCGACTTTAATAGGCTTTTGACCACCCACTCGGAAAAACTCTCCGTTCGCCAGTACTCTTAGTAAACGAGTTTGGATACTAAACGGCATATCACCGATTTCATCTAAAAATAACGTACCACCGTTGGCCTGCTCAAACCGTCCTTGACGCTGAGTGGTGGCACCGGTGAAGGCTCCTTTTTCGTGACCGAACAATTCAGACTCAATCAGCTCGTGAGGAATGGCGGCCATATTAAGTGCAATAAAAGGCTTTTTATTACGTGGCGAGTTTTGATGCAGCGCGCTAGCCACAAGCTCTTTGCCAGTCCCTGATTCTCCAGTAATCAATACCGTAATTGGAGAGGAGGCCAAACGTCCAATCGCGCGAAATACAGTTTGCATTACAGGGGATTGACCGATAATAGGGCTTTTCTCATCCGCACTTTTGTCAGCAACTTTGGCAGGACTGGGCTTAGACTGTACAGGTTTTTTATCAGACTCAGACTTGGCGATTGAGGCCGTCGTAGACTCAGTTGCTGTATCAGCAGGCGCTATAGCAGCAGGTGCTTCACTCGGCTCAGGCGTAATAACCGTAGCATCAGGGTTTGATTGAATCGCTTTTTTAACCACAGAAACAGCATGATCTAAGTCAAAAGGCTTCGGCAAGTATTCAAATGCACCAGTATCATAACTGTCTACGGCTGATTTTAAATCAGAGTGGGCGGTCATGATAATAACCGGCAAATCAGGGAAGTTTCGGTGCATCCACTCGCTAAATGATAGTCCATCCATCATGGGCATACGAATATCGGTTAAGATAACATCGGGCAGTGTACTGCGAGCCTCGTGACCATGTAGCACATCATTAAGTCGTGCCCAAGCGCCTTTGGCATTACTAAACGATTGTAGCTCAAGACCTGCATCAATAAAGGTATCTTCTAATATCAGTCTTAGGGCAGGATCATCATCGATTAACCATAATGCATGTTTTGTTGTCATTGTCTCAAATCCCTGTTTGGTGTTCTTATCAGTCTTAAAATGGGTGTCGTATTGTTTAGCTTGGCGTGTTTGGGTTGTTTGTCGGCGCTAACGGCAAGAAGATATCAAACTGAGTCATACCTGGGTGTGAGGCTACTTCAATAGCACCTTCGTGCCGATGCACAATCTCTTGCACTAAAGCCAGTCCAAGGCCCGTGCCACTGGCTCTGCCGGTAACAAGCGGGAAGAAGATTCGGCCAATAAAATCAGGCGCAATCCCCGCACCATTATCTTGGATGCTAACTTTAATCACTTGGCGATGGTAAGTGGTGCCAATGGTATATTGATACTCAATACGGGTAATCATTTTTAATATCGGTTGATATTCTGCATCGAGTTGGGTCATGTCTTGCTCTAGCATGGCTTCACAAGCGTTGTTGACCAGATTTAAAAACACTTGAATCAACTGATTTTTATCGGCAATCAGTTCAGGCAGTGATAAATCATAATCACGATGGATATGAACGGTTGGGTACTGGGTCTGGGTTAATAACAACACATGCTCTAAAGGCTCATGAATGTTAAGCGGTTGCAAGTCCGGCGGCTGATTAGAGCCAAGCAATTGCTCAATTAAATGAGTCAGACGGTCAGTTTCGATAATAACGATATTGGCATAGGCTGCAAGCTTTCTGGCATCAACGAGTACCGTCGCATTTTCAGGCTCATCATTCGGGTCATCGTCTAGGTTTTGATGCAAACGAGTCTGCTTGATTAATAGCTGCGCGGCACCGCGAATACCGGCTAAAGGGTTTTTCACCTCATGCGCCACAGAGCGCAGCATCTCACGCGAGACATCATGCTGCTCTTGTAAGCGGTGCTCTTTATCTATTCGGTTTTGACGATCGCCTGGCCATATCTCGATTAAAAAGAAAGACTGACCTTCTTGCTCAACTGGCGTCACGCTATAGTGAGCATAAATCGGCTGAGCCACGCCTTTGACGTAACGGCTGTATTTAATAAAGGGCTGCTGATAATCTTTGGCGTTATTAAACTGTACCTTAAGCTCTGATTGGCTTTCCTCTACAGATTCATGCGACTCCCCATAAGAGGCATCATTAACGGCCGTATTTACCGCACATGGGCTTAACACTTCTAAGACATTTAGTCCAACTAGCCGTGTCTTACTGACCGAAAATAGCTGCTCTGTTTGCAGGTTCACCCACTGAATGACCAAATCGGCATTGACCCAAATAACACTGGTATAAAGATTTTGGAGGAGGGGAAGGGCTTGAGTCGGTTGCATAAACGGTCTTTTCGATAGGTAAATTAGGACAATAAAAGAGGACTACTGAGCGTTAACGGGTTTCAATGAGCAGGTGTAATAGCTGCTAAAAGGGTGTTGATTTTGCACAGGTTCAGTCATTAATAAGGTTAAAATAAGGTTAATCATCATGTCATAGTAATAAAGGTGCAAAATCAGTACCAATATAATGAAGCAATGACTATTGAGCTATCAAGGCTTATTTAGAAGAGAGTTTATTAAAAAAACACATAAATAGTGCATTTTATGATTGATGATTTATTATAGTGCATTGTCGATGCAAATTAGCGCATTATTTGGGTTGATTCGTGACTAAGGTGGCTGTTTGTCTACATTCAGATATCCAATACGGTGCATCTGGATGAGAAGACCGGTCATGAAAAAGATATGAATATGGCTTTCGTGCTAGTATAGAGGGGTAAAAATTCGTACAATGCCCACAACGTTTTAGTGAGTGTGCGCAGCAGCAAGTTAACGATGCTGATTTCCAAGCCCACTCTATTTCAATCCACTATTTAAAAGTATGTGTCTATGCCAAGCCAAAAACCTGCGGATTCAGTGTCTATCTATACGCCAGGTGCAGCCACTCAGCCAGCATCTAATTCCTCTAGCAGCATCCAACAGCAACAGCCGTCAGCAACCTCTGACCAAGCTGCCTATCACCATAAAGCCAATCACAATCAAAATCGCAGTGTAGAACAAAGTGGTGAGCACACCAATCAGCAATCCTCTTATGTTAATGGTTTAGCACCAAAAATTGGGTTTGTCTCATTAGGTTGCCCTAAAGCCTTGGTAGACAGTGAGCGTATCATTACCGAGCTGACCAAAGACGGCTACCGCGTTGCCTCAGATTACAACGGCGCTGATTTGGTCGTGGTCAATACTTGCGGCTTTATTGAGTCTGCGGTACAAGAGTCACTTGACGCCATTGGCGAGGCCATTAATCAAAATGGTAAAGTGATTGTCACCGGCTGTTTGGGTAAAGAGGCCGACAAGATTCGTGACATGCATCCAGCTGTACTCGCAGTAACTGGCGCACATGCTTATGATGAAGTGGTGACAGCGGTCTCAAAACATGCACCGATGCCGCAAGCCATAAAAGATCAAAAAGCATACGACCCAAAAATTGATTTAATTGACAGTGCTGGCGTGAAGTTAACGCCAGGTCATTATGCGTACCTCAAGATATCAGAAGGCTGTAACCACCGCTGTACCTTCTGTATTATCCCAAGCTTGCGTGGTGATCTGGTCTCAAGACCGATTGACAGTGTTATGAGCGAAGCAATGGCATTAAAGAAAGCCGGCGTTAAAGAAATCTTAGTTATCTCGCAAGATACTTCAGCTTACGGGCTTGACCTAAAATATAAAACCGTATTTTGGGAGGGTATGCCGCTTAAATCGAAGTTTTTTGATTTGTGTCAAGCGCTTGCCAAGGTCGGTATTTGGGTGCGTCTACATTATGTGTATCCGTATCCGCACGTCGATAAAGTGGTTGAGCTTATGGCAAAACCAAGTGACAAAGGCGGCTTGCTACCTTACTTAGATATCCCATTACAGCATGCCAGTCCAAGCATCTTAAAAGCGATGAAACGCCCTGCGCACAGTGAAAATACACTGGCTCGTATTCAAAAGTGGCGTGAAATCAATCCAGATATCGTGATTCGCTCTACTTTTGTGGTTGGCTTCCCAGGTGAGACCGAAGAAGATTTTGAGTATCTACTAGACTGGTTAAAACAGGCAAAATTAGACCGTGTTGGCTGCTTTACCTACTCTGAGATTGAAGGCGCTGTTGCTAACGACTTGCCAAATCATGTGCCAGAAGAGGTTAAACAACAACGCTATGAGCGCTTTATGGCAGTTCAGCAGCAAATATCTGAGCAAAAGCTGCAAGAAAAAGTTGGCAAAACTATGACCGTATTGGTCGATGAAATTGATGTCGAGGACTATATTGCAATTTGCCGCAGTTATGCCGATGCGCCTGAAATCGATGGTCACGTTTATGTTGACGATATTCTACAAAATGGCAAACTGGCAGTTAAAGTCGGTGATATGTTGACAGTAACCATTGATGAAGTCAGTGAGTACGATTTATTTGCCTCTTATAAAGGTTAATACACTTACGCTTTAAATAATGCGCTAACGTATGCACTAAATAGGACGGTTGATATTGGTGCATACTGTGGCCGTGCTTAAATATAAAATTAGCGCTATAAGCAGATGCCGTTTTTTGGTAAACTTTACTCCATTTAGCATGCGTTTTGGTTATGGTTATTGGACCCTTATTATTTTAACCATAACCGCCTTTTTAATAGAGTGTCTACCATAATGGATAAGTTGTCGGTTATGGCAAGGTGGCGAAAATAACGCTCTATTCATGATATGTCCTAATGATTCTAAACTTAATGAATGTTAATAAATAAGGTGTCTTATGTCTGATAAAAACCCCCAGTACTCACGTATTTTACTTAAGCTATCAGGCGAAGCCTTGGCAGGTGGTAAAGGCATGGGTATCGATACATCGGTACTTGATCAAATGAGCTTATCTATTGCTCACTTATGTGGTCTTGGTGTGCAAGTCGGTATCGTGGTTGGCGGTGGTAATTTATATCGCGGCAGCCAATTACAAAAAGAGGGCTTAGTTGGCCGTGTTACTGGTGACCAAATGGGCATGCTGGCAACAGTTATGAACGGTCTGGCTATGCGTGATGCTCTAGAGCGTCGTAACATTAATACCCGTCTTATGTCTGCACTACCTATCGGTGAAGTCACTGAAAGCTATAGCAGCCGTAACGCTATTCGTTATTTAAAAAATAGCGATGTGTGTATCTTTGTTGCGGGCACTGGTAATCCGTTCTTTACTACAGACACCGCAGCATGCTTACGCGGTATTGAAATCGAAGCAGGCGTTATCCTAAAAGCCACAAAAGTTGATGGCGTGTATGACAAAGACCCAAGCTTGCATGACGATGCCAAAAAATACGATTCATTAACCTTTGACGAGGTATTAGAGCAAAAGCTTGGCGTGATGGATTTGACAGCGATTGCCTTATGCCGTGAACACAATGTGCCGCTACAAGTCTTCGATATGAATAAGCCGAATGCATTATTAAATGTTGTGATGGGCGAGAATGAAGGCACGCGTGTTTTTCACTAATTGAGAGACTTCGCTGATTTGTTATTTATTCATGTATCAATAGTTTTAATTTACTTTGAATATTGAAAGGAAACGTTATGATTAACGATATCAAAAAAGACGGTGAAAGCCGCATGCAAAAAACCATTGAAGCGCTAGAAAATGCGTTCAGTAAAGTTCGCACAGGCCGTGCACATCCAGGCATGCTATCGAGCGTTATGGTCAATTATTACGGTGCAGATACCCCGCTTAACCAAGTAGCGAGTGTAAACGTTGAAGACTCACGCACTTTGTTGGTTCAGCCATTTGAGCGTTCTATGGTTCAAGCGGTAGATAAAGCGATTCGTGAAGCGGATTTGGGCTTAAACCCAATGACAGCTGACGTTATTCGTGTACCTATGCCGGCATTAACCGAAGAGACACGCCGTGATATGCAAAAGCTTGCTCGTGCAGAAGCTGAGAACAGCCGTGTGTCTATCCGTAATGTGCGCCGTGATATGATGAGCGATATCAAAGACTTAGCCAAAGAAAAAGAAATCAGTGAAGATGAAGAGCGTCGCGCCAGTGACGACATTCAAAAGCTTACTGATAAATACATCGGTGTGATCGATAGTAAGCTTGATGCCAAAGAAAATGAGTTAATGGAAGTTTAATTTTCGTATTTACCCTCAGGTCAAGACTTAGCAGCTTTGAATGAACTGAAGCTGCTATTGACCTAGATGGGTTTGGGATTAAATGGTGTCGGCAAGTTAAACACCATTTAGCCTCTCTCTATCTTAAGATGGTAATGGTAAATAAAGCATCATCATAACCTGTGTGCTTATTTAACCATTATCATCTGCCATTTACTGAATATATAGATAAAGAAATTTATGACTGAGCCACACAATAGCACCAGCGCCCACGCAACTGACTCCCTTCCTATTCCTGCCGTTTTGCCAAAGCATATCGCCATTATTATGGATGGCAACAATCGTTATGCCAAAGCACGCGGTATGGCTAAAGGCCAAGGGCATGTGGCCGGTAAAGAGTCGCTAGACCCGCTTGTTGAATATTGTGTTAGAGTAGGTATTGAAGTATTGACGGTGTTTGCCTTCTCAAGTGAGAACTGGCAGCGTCCTGCCAATGAAGTGGCGTTATTGATGCGTCTGCTAGCAATGACCATTGATGAGCAGCTGCCACGTATGAAGAAGTACAACATACGTCTGCGATTTATCGGTGATAGAAGTCAGGTGAGCGAAGAGCTACAAGCCTTGATGGCGGATGCAGAGCAGCAAACAGCTGAGTATGATGCCATGACACTGGTTATTGCCATTAGTTATGGTGGTCAGTGGGATATTGCCAATGCAGCAAGAACGCTAGCGCGTCAGGTTGAGAAGGGCGAAATCAGTGCAGAAGAGGTGACGGTTAATAGCCTAAATAACAACGTACAGTTAGCCGATGTACCTGATGTGGATATGCTGATTCGTACCGGCGGCGAGTTTAGAATATCGAACTTCTTGCTGTGGCAGTCCGCTTATGCTGAGCTGTTCTTTACCCCGACTCTATGGCCAGATTTTTCGCCTAAAGAGTTAAACGATATGCTGATTGAGTTTTCTCGCCGTCAGCGTCGTTTTGGTAAGACCAGCGAACAAATAGAATCTGGTCAATAACTCAAAATAGCATTAGATTAAGGGTATGACTCAAACAGTAATATCGTCAATGTACAGTTATTCAATATTTAACCAAACAATTAGTTAGATTGATAATAAAGACAATGACGTCCCTTGTAAGATGGTATTTATAAATAGACGTCAAATCACTTAATAGAACATTAGATAAGGGCTCATCAGTATGTGGACACGCATCAAAACGGCTATAATTTTGGTTATTATTGTCGGCGCCGCAATGTTTGCCAGCAAAAGTCCTTATCTGTTTATTTTGTTATTAGCGCTTGGGGTAGGCCTTGCTGCCCATGAGTGGACAAAACTGATGCCTAAGTGGCGTGCGCCCGTACTTTATGTGTTGTTGGTTTTGGCTGTGACTCTGTGTAGTTTATGGTTCCCAGTAACTTGGCCAGTATGGTGGTGTGCGTCAATTTTTATTTGGTCACTGGCACTCACTTGGATAACTAAATTTCCTGTTTCAACAGACTGGTATGGCAAACGATTGTCTATTATGGGCTTTGCTATTTTGACCGGTGCCATTACGGCTATGTTCTATCTATGGCAGCAGTCGCCTTGGTGGCTGATGTATGTGTTCATATTAGTCTGGTGTGCAGACAGTGGCGCATATTTTGTGGGCCGTAAACTGGGCAAGCGTAAGATGTCACCGAATGTCTCGCCTAATAAGAGTATGGAAGGCTTGGCAGGTGGATTGGTAACTGGTCTAGTCGTGGTTATAGGCATTAGCTTATTTAAACTAAACCTAAATGGCAGATTATTGGTTGTTTTTGTGGGTCTATCACTGCTTACCATTTTGGCCTCGGTATTAGGCGATCTATTTGAGTCGATGCTTAAGCGACGCACCGGTGTCAAAGACTCAGGGACCATCTTGCCAGGCCATGGCGGTGTATTGGATCGAATTGATTCATTATTAGCGGCGACGCCCATTTTTGCACTGGGCTTTTGGCTATTACAGCAGATGGGTTATTTTGTTAAATAACAAGGCTCAAAAAATCTATTTAAGCTATTAAGTGAAAACAAAGTTCGTTAAACTCATTGCAACTATAAACTACTGCCAAAAGGCAGGGTATTATTAACGATATTTTTGTTTAACTCATGTTGATTTATTTTAAAGCTAAGCTTAGTCTTTAAACCTGTGTGATGTTAGCTGAGCACTTATCAAAAGAGCAGTCAGTTAGCAGTATGAACTTAATTAACTGTATTAAAAGGTACATTATGACCCAGCGCATTGCCGTATTAGGGGCAACCGGATCCATTGGTGACAGTACACTGTCCATTCTTGCTGCTCACTCTGAACAGTACGAGATATATGCGCTGTCTGGTCATAGCCGCTTAGATAAATTATTTGAGCTATGTCAACAATTCTCACCAAGTCGAGTCTGTGTACCAGAAGACAAAGTAGATGAGTTTGCTCAGCGCTTGCAGGCGGCCAATCTTAACTGTGATGTGGTTGGCGGTCAGTCAGGTCTTAATGATATCACCACAGACAGACTAGTTGATACGGTTGTAGCGGCTATTGTCGGCGCTGCAGGTCTGGCCTCTACCTTAGCAGCCGCGCAAGGCGGTAAGCGTATTTTGCTGGCTAATAAAGAAGCGCTCGTTATGGCCGGTAGCCTGATGATGCAGGCGGTGCGTGATAGCGGAGCGACACTATTACCGCTAGATTCTGAACATAATGCTATTTTCCAATGTCTGCCGGCCAACGTGCAACAAGACAATACCGCCATTCACGAGCCGCATCACGGTGTCACCAAACTTTGGCTAACCGCCTCTGGTGGCCCTTTCTTAAATAAATCCCTCGAGCAGATGCAAGCGGCGACAGTTAGTGAGGCGGTTAAGCATCCAAATTGGTCAATGGGTCAAAAGATATCCGTTGATTCAGCGACCATGATGAACAAAGGACTTGAGCTGATTGAGGCATGTCATTTGTTTGATCTACCTGAATCGGATATTAATGTGGTAATTCATCCACAAAGTATCATTCACTCTTTGGTTGAGTACAGTGATGGCAGCTTTTTAGCGCAAATGGGTAGTCCAGATATGCGTACCCCGATTGCGCATGCGCTCGCTTTTCCTAACCGAATTGTTGCTGGTGTAAAATCATTAGACTTATATGAGCTATCAGCTTTAGAGTTTATTAAGCCTGATTTAGAAAAGTTTGCTTGCTTGAAATTAGCAAGGGAGGCCATGCAGTCCGGTCAATCAGCGACTATTATCCTGAATGCTGCCAATGAGATTGCGGTAGATGCGTTTATAAAACAGCAAGTTTCATTAACGGACATTGCCTTGATTAATGCGCGGGTATTAGACAAGATGCTATCGCAAACCAATAACCACATTACAGGGCTAGATGATATTTTGAGCATTGATAAACTGGCACGATCGCAGGCACAAAAAGAGGTTGCTGCATGTCTGGATTAATGACGTTTATGCTGTTTGCTTTAGCATTTATTGCCGTATTAGGCCCTCTGGTCGCATTGCATGAGTGGGGGCATTATATTGTCGCACGCTTATGTGGTGTTAAAGTATTAACGTATTCGATTGGCTTTGGGCCCAAGCTTGCCAGTTGGACCAGTAAAAAGACGGGCATTGATTATCGTATTTCGGCATTGCCTTTAGGCGGTTATGTGAAAATGCTTGATGAGCGTGAAGGCGAAGTAGCGGTGAGCGAAAAGCACCTTGCCTTTAACAATCAGCATCCGCTCAAAAAAATAGCGATTGTGGCTGCTGGCCCATTAATGAACTTTATTATCGCCATTACCTTATTCTGGGTACTATTTTTGGTACCTAATGAGCAGCTTAATACGCGTATTGGCTCAGTGTTGCCAGATACACCTGCAGCAATGGCTGAAGTACCCACGGGTGATAAAATCGTTGCCGTTGATGGTCATGAGGTGCAAACGTGGGAAGAGGTTAACTATCGATTGGCCGATCGTATGGGTGAGACCGGCAGTATTGGCCTGACTTTAGCGCAAATGAATGAGCAGGCGCAGTCGGCAGATAATGTTAATCTGACTCTAAATGATGTCAGCATTCCTATTAAAGACTTTATGCAAGGCGAGCAGTCTGGTCAAGACACGCTGAGCAGTCTTGGGGTGATGCCATGGCAGCCGCACTTTGAGCCTGTGATTGGACAATTGGTACCCGAGGGTGCTGCTATCCGTCAAGGCATGAAAGTTGGTGATAAGATAGTCAGCATTAATGGCGAGCCGATTGACGACTGGATTGCTGCTACCCGTATTATCCGAGATAACCCAGAAACCTTACTTGATTTCACGGTATTACGTGAAGGCAAAGAAGTGGCATTAAAAATTATGCCACAAGGCAAAAAGGGCAATGCCGGTCAAGAGTATGGTCAAATCGGGGCCGGTATCAGTCCTGTGGACATTGTAGTACCAGATGACTACAAAACAATGGTATCCTACGACCCTATCAGTGCGGTTGGCAAAGCCTTCTCTAAGACCGGTCAGCTTGCGAGTATGACCTTAAGCTCTATGGGTAAGATGATTACTGGTAAAGTCGGTCTTGATAACTTATCCGGCCCGATTACCATTGCTGTTGTGAGCAAACAAAGCTTTGAAGTCAGCTGGGAGCAAGTGCTTGGAACGGCTGCTTTAATTAGCCTAAGCCTTGCTGTACTGAACTTACTGCCGATTCCTGTTTTGGATGGTGGCCATTTATTATATTATTTGATAGAACTTATTCGCGGTAAACCTGTCTCCGAAAAAATGCAGATAGTAGGCTTTAATCTGGGCTTTTTATTCTTAATTGGCTTTATGATATTAGCGATTACCAATGACTTTAGCCGCTACTTTTAATGGAATATACTAGAATTTATTTATGTTATCGCCTTAAATAGTTTGTTATATTTATGGCTTAAATAAGAATTCTAGCGTCTCAAAATATATTTCATTGACCGGTAGTGGTTAATTAAATTATAAAACGACCTTACCTTTAGCAAGTTTTTCGAACTACGGACTGTATGTATGCAAACGTCTTTATTTAAAATGGCTCAACTAGTGGCCACCCCTGTACTAGCAGCAGTTATGGCTGTATCCGCAAATGCTGCTGACACGGTAGTGACAGATATCGAGTTTGTTGGCCTTCAACGTTTGACCCCAGAGAGCCTTTATCCTTTGATTCCCACCAGTACCGGTGAGGTAATGACAGATGCAGATTTGGCTCAGAGTATTGAAGCGCTCTATGCGACCGGTGATTTTGCTAATATTCAAGCCAAGGTAGACGGCGGCCGCGTGACTTATTATGTGGTTGAGCGTCCTATTGTCGCCGAAGTCAATTTTGAGGGTAATAAGCTTATCCCTGATGAGGGTCTAAAAGAGGGTCTAAAATATGCGGGCGTCTCTGTTGGTGATGTATTAAAGCAATCAACCGTACAAAACGTGGCCAATGAGCTGCAACAACAATATATCGGTCAAGGTTATTACAACAGTGATATCGAAGTTGACCAAGAACTGCTTGATGGCAACCGTGTTAAATTAACGGTTCGTTTTATCGAAGGTAAAGCGGCAAAAGTTGTCGATATCAATATCATCGGTAACAACTACTTTAGCGATGAAGATATTAAAGATGTGTTTGCGGTGAAAGAAGCCTCTTGGAAACGTCTATTATCTAAGTCAGACCGTTATGCCAAAGAGAAGTTAGCTGCTAGCTTAGAAAACTTAAAAGCGATGTATCAAAACGAAGGTTTTGTTAACTTTAATGTTGATAATGCGATTTTAAATATCAATGATGAAAAAGATAAAGTATTCATTGAAGTGAGCATTACCGAGGGCGAGCAATATAAATTTGGTCGTACCAGCTTCTTAGGTAGGCCAACTTACGATGCGACTGAACTTGCCCAAGAAGTGAAATTCACTGAAGGTGAACAATACTCTCAAGCCAAACTTGAAGCGACGACTTCGGCGCTGCAGAATCATTATGGTGATGACGGCTATTATTTTGCGCAAGTACGCCCTGTACCGCGTATTAATGAAGAAACCAAAACGGTTGATATTGATTACTTTATCGATCCAGCACGCCCTGTGTATGTTCGCCGCATTAACTTTAGTGGTAATATCAAAACCGAAGATGAAGTGTTACGTCGTGAGATGCGTCAGTTAGAGGGTGCACTTGCCTCTAGCGACAAGATTCAAAGCTCACGTGTGCGTTTGATGCGCACCGGTTTCTTCAAAACGGTTAACGTTGATGTGAAGCCTGTGCCAAATACACCAGACCAAGTGGATATTAACTTTACGGTAGAAGAGCAGCCTTCAGGTAGCTCAACGATTGCTGCCGGTTACTCGCAGAGTGGTGGTGTGACCTTCCAGTTAGACTTTAGTCAGCGTAACTTTTTGGGTACCGGTAACCGTATCAACGCCGCTTTATCTCGCTCTGAAACGCGCGACTCTTATAGCTTAGGTTTCACTGACCCATATTTCACAGAAAATGGCGTCTCACAAGGGGTAAGCGCCTATTATAGAAAAACGAAGCTTGACGGAAGAAACGTTAGTAACTATGTTACTGACTCTTATGGTGCCACCTTAAACTACAGCTATCCTATTGATGAAACCAAGCGCATTAGTGCAGGTTTTAATTATGATAATACTGAAATTAATGGTGGTCGTTTTATGGGTGTCTCAAACGTTGAGGACCTATTAAAAGACGGTGGTAAGATGACAGCTTATGCCACGCCTATCCTTGATAAGGATGGCAATGAGATCGGTATTGATAAGCTGGGTAGTGCTAAGTTTAAAAATGACTATGATACTTACAACCTACTATTAGGTTGGGATTATAGTACCCTTGATCGCCCTGTGTTTCCAACCAAAGGTATGAGCCATACCGTCAATGCGACTTTAGGCTTTGGTGATCAAGAATTCCAGAAGATTGTGTATAAAGGTAATATTTACTATCCACTGGCCAAAGACTTTGTTGCCCGCGGTTATGCAAGACTAGGATATGGTAATGACTTGCCTTTCTACGAAAATTTCTATGCTGGTGGTTATGGTTCGGTCCGTGGTTATGAGTCCTCAAGTTTAGGTCCACGTTCAACTGTATTTAACTATGCTGCAAATGGTAGTACTCTATATAGTGCGGATGAATTCTATGAAGAGGTTGGTGGTAATGCGCTAGCGACTTTCGGTGCTGAGCTGATTTTGCCAATGCCATTTAAAGGCGACTGGGCAGACCAGGTACGTCCGGTTATCTTCGCAGAAGGTGGTCAGGTATTTGATACTGAAGACTTACACAAAGATGATTTCCGCTTTAACAGTGACTACGCTGAATACAATCAATATTTAGAAGAAAATGTGAAGCTATTAACCAAAAAAGATAATGACCTACGTTACAGTGTGGGTGCTGGTGTGACTTGGTATACGCCAATCGGTCCAATCTCTCTAAGTTATGCTAAGCCAATTAACGATAAAGACGGCGATAAAACCGAAGAGGTACAATTCCAGATTGGTAGTACATTCTAAGCAGCTTTATCACTGCCAAATAGCATCATAATTGTATAAATGGTAAGCCTCGACAGTCCTTATTGTAAGCAATAAGGACTGTCATCGTGTCTTGTCTATCCATAACTTATATCTAACCTGAAGGATACGTATTCAAAGATGACTATATCTACCGTGCATATCAGCCTACCCGAAATCATAGACGCCATTGCCGCTCATCAGCCTATTCTTAATCAGGAAGAGTTGGCCTCGCAGCAGAAGACAATCACTGGCATTGGCAGCCTAGATAAAGCCACGACCGATCAGTTAAGCTTTCTCTCAAGTAAAGCCTATGCAGAAGTATTACCGACCACCAAAGCTGGTATCGTTTTGGTAGCCTCTGACCATGCCGAGCAGGTACCGAGTGGCAGTATTGCGATTGTTGTGGCGTCTCCGTATTTGGCCTATGCCGCAGTCACTCACTTATTTGAACCTATTATTAATCCAGCCTCTGCTTGCAACGGTGCTTTCATCCATCCTACCGCTCAAATTGCAGAAACAGCGGTACTGGGGGAGAATGTACAAGTAGGACCGTTTTGTGTGGTTGGTGAGCATACCCATATTGGTGCAGGCAGTAAGCTTGAGTCGCATGTGCATATTGGCGATAACGTTACTATCGGTACCAACTGTTTGATTTATCCACACGTTTATATTGCTTACCATTGTCAGATTGGCAATGAGGTGCGCCTGCATGCCGGTGCTAGCATTGGCGCTGAAGGCTTTGGCTTTGCACCCAAAAAAGATACCGCCACAGACGGTTGGCTACGTATTGTGCAGCTTGGCCGTGTGATTATCGGTAATGGTGTGCGTGTGGGTAGTCAGACTTGTATCGATCGTGGTGCGGTTGAAGACACGATTATTGGTGATAACGTGATTATAGATAACTTAGTGCAAGTCGGGCATAACACCCGATTAGGTGCAGGCTCTGCCTTAGCCGGTAATGCCGGCCTTGCCGGTAGCTCTATTATTGGTAAACGCTGTATGATTGGAGGTGGTGCTGGTGTGGCCGGTCATTTAGAGGTTACCGATGACGTGGTACTCACCGGTATGACCATGGCAACGAAGACAATCGATACTCCTGGCGTTTACTCCTCTGGAATAGGGGCGATGCCTGCGATGGAGTGGCGCCGTGCTTTGGTGCAATTAAGACAGCTGGGTAAAAAAGAAGACGATTAACCTTACTCTATTATAGACATCTATAAATCGTCTACGATAACACTTTAATATAATGCTGATTGACTCTGCTATGAGGAACTTTCATGACACTTACTGCTGATACGACCGTCACGCCAGAAAAACAAAGTGGCTTTTGGCAAATGAACTCAGAAGATGTGTCTTCATTGGCAGAAAGTGGGGTAACGCTTCCTATGGGCTTTGAGCAGCTAAAGCAGTATTTGCCGCATCGATATCCCTTCATGTTAGTAGATAGAGTCACTGAGTGTTGCCCAAATTCCTGGATTATGGGCTACAAAAACGTTTCGATTAATGAGCTGTTTTTTCAAGGTCATTTCCCAGAAAATCCAATTATGCCAGGTGTATTAATTGTGGAGGCCTTAGCGCAAATATCTGGCGTATTGGCATTTATCACCGAAGGCGTGACTGTAAAAGACGGTTATATGTTTTTATTTGCTGGCGTTGATAAAGTACGTTTTAAAGCGCCAGTTATGCCAGGCGATCAGTTGATATTAAAATCGAAGATAGTGACTCAAAAACGTCATATTTATAAATTTGATTGTCAGGCATATGTGGGCGATAAGCTTGCAACATCAGCACAACTGATGATTGTGCGCCAAGATTGGCCATTGACTTGCTAGGTTTCTAATCGCTTATCAATAGCAAGTCTGATTTCGATTCGTTTATTATCTTTTCTAACAATATGACCTAACTTTACCAGACCAAAGGTTGCTTTAATGACACAGATCCACCCTACCGCCATTATTTCAGGTACAGCAGAGATTCACGAGACAGCAGTGATTGGACCATACTGCATTGTGGGCGATAGAGTGACTATTGGTGAGGGCACTAAGCTGTTACGTCATGTAGTTGTCACCAAAAATACGCGTATTGGTAAAAATAACGAAATTTACCAATTCGCTAGTATTGGTGAGGATTGCCAAGATTTAAAATATAACGGTGAAGAGACGTGGCTTGAGATTGGTGATAACAACTCTATTCGTGAAGCTTGTAGCTTTCATAGAGGTACTATTCAAGACAATGGTATTACCAAAATTGGCAGTAATAACCTATTTATGGTCAATACCCACATTGCCCACGATTGTGTAGTCGGTGATGGCAATATTCTAGCGAATAACGTCGGCGTGGCCGGTCATGTACATATCGGCAACGGTGTTATCATTGGCGGTCAATCTGGCGTGCATCAATTTTGCCATATTGACGACTATAGCTTGATTGGCGGCGGCAGTGTCATTCTAAAAGATGTGGCTGCACTCACCTTAGTGGCTGGTAATCCAGCAAGCGCGCATGGGCTAAATATAGAAGGAATGCGCCGTAAGCAGTGGTCGAAAGAAACCATCAATACACTACGCGATGCGTATAAGCTTATCTTTAAGTCAGGCAAAACCACTGTCGAGGTGATTGAGCGATTAAAGTCAGATTTTTTACCACAAGAGCCCAAAATACAACTGCTCATAGACTCTTTAGAGAATAGCAAACGTGGTATCATCCGATAAAATAAAATAAGCACCTATAAAAAGACCATAACCAATAGTTATGGTCTTTTTAATTTTGTGTTGCTTGACATTTAAATGAAGATGAAACAGACTTGCTTTGTAATTGGATGTAAAAGTATATTACCGCAGCATCGCTTTAGTTAACATAAGTAGTCGTTTAAATAAGCTCAACTGAGAAGTAGCGGTAATAAAAAAGTATTTCATATTAAAAACTTACACCCAGGTTTCTTTCAACGCCTTAGAGATAAAAATGATGAGATATGGTGAGAACGGGGAGTTAGTTATATCTCAGCATTTATTTTAAATACTTAAATAACAGGTCGCGACAAGACGATTTTAATTTTTTGCGATTAATTTTAAGCATTTAATATCTAAAATTTTGAATTATTTTCTACCTTGCTTGGCATGTTAAATCATTATTAATATGCAGGCTATTGATGTATAAGGAGTCTGATGTGTCGACACAATCAGAAAAAAGGGAAAATTGGTCCAGTCGTTCTGGATTCATTCTAGCGGCAGTTGGTTCTGCTGTTGGTCTAGGTAATATTTGGCGCTTTCCCTATGTCGCTTATGAAAACGGGGGCGGAGCTTTCTTAATTCCGTATCTAATCGCATTATTAACGGCAGGTTTACCATTATTATATCTAGACTACGTGATAGGCCAAAGATATAAAGGTGCACCGCCAACAGCTTATAAGCGCTTAGTAAAATCAGCTGAGCCTATTGGTTGGTGGCAGGTACTGGTCGCTTCTGTTATTGCTATTTATTATGCCAGTGTCTTAACGTGGGCTGGCAACTTTATGCTGTTCTCATTTGGGCAGCAGTGGGGCGATAACCCAGAAGATTTCTTCTTTAATACCTATCTGCAAAACGCAGACGGAGTGTTATTTGAAATTGTACCGCATCTATTCATCGGACTGGTTATTGTGTGGGCAATTGCGTTAATCATTCTATATGGCGGTGTTAAAAAAGGTCTTGAGCTTGCTAACAAGATTTTTATTCCGCTATTGATGATTATGTTTATTTTGCTGGTTATTCAAGCAACTCGTCTACCAGGTGCTGTTGATGGTTTAAACGCTTTCTTTACGCCAAGCTGGGAGGCGATGAAGAGTCCAAAAGTATGGCTAGCTGCGTATGGACACATCTTCTTCTCGTTATCGATTGGTTTCGGTATCATGGTGACTTTTGCGTCTTATCTTAAGCGCAATGCAAACCTAACCGGCTCAGGTTTGGTGGTTGGTCTAGCCAACTCATCATTTGAGTTACTTGCTGGTATTGGTATCTTCGCTGCACTGGGTTATATGGCTCAAGCAACTGGCGTGCCAATCTCTGAAGTTGTTGGTGGTGGTATTGGTCTTGCCTTTATTGCGTTTCCTAAGCTTATCTCAACCTTGGGCAGCAAAGGTGACATCGTTGGTTTCTTATTCTTTGGTTCGCTAGTATTTGCCGGTATCAGCTCAATGGTGAGTATTCTTGAGGTGCCTATTGCGGCATTCAAAGATAAGTTTGGCTGGTCACGCAAAAAGTCAGTTACCATTGTTGGCGGCGTGAGTGCGGTGATATCCATTATCTTATTCTCATCAAAAAGTGCGATTACCTTCGTTGATATTATCGATAACTTTGCAAACAATATCGGTATTGTCATTGGTGCTATCTTATCCATTATCTGGATAACTTGGTTCAACCGCCGCTTAATCCCGCAGTTGACCAGACACATTAATGATATCTCAAGCTTAAAAGTAGGCAAGCTTTGGGTATTTATGCTGTCAATCATCACGCCTTTATCTTTAATCAGTGCGTTAGTGATGACCTTGAAATCGTTATTAACAGAAGGCTACGGTGATTATTCTGTGATGACTCAAATCATCTATGGTTGGGGCGTAGTAGCTATCTTTGTTATTGGTGCATTACTGCTTACCTTTATCAAGAGTAAAAAAGGAGTGTCTCGATGAATACATCCGCGATAGCATTAATGATTTTTGCGATAGCGTCTATATGGGGTGGCTTAATCTTTGCCATTATCCATCTGATTAGAAATCCTGACGTGCCTATGGAACAAGTGTCTGAAGAATTTGTACCAGATGACAAACCAATGCATTAGACTAGGCAAATAGGATGAAGCGTTATTTATAATGAGTGATAAAACTTAATGCTCGTTGTGAATAATATAGTCAGCGAACTACTAAACAATTACAGTGTTAACCTCGCTAAGTCTACATTTGTAGTACTTACGCTTGGTTGCCTTGTAACCCTTGTAGACTTATTTGATTATAGAAGTCCTAACTAAAATGATGTAAATAAAAAGAGCCCAACTAATCAGTTGGGCTCTTTTTGTACGTTAAGGTTAATTCAGTTAGATTAACTTATTGACCTTCACGAATGATGTTTAACATACGGCGTAATGGTTCTGCAGCACCCCACAGTAGTTGGTCACCCACGGTAAAGGCTGCAAGATACTCAGGACCCATATTAAGCTTACGTAGACGGCCTAGAGCTACGGTTAACGTGCCCGTTACTGCAACAGGAGTCAGACGCTTCATGGTCTCTTCTTTGTCGTCTTCAATAAAGTCTAACCACTGATTGCCGCTGTTTTTTAGTGCGTCTTCAATCTCATCTAGCGGAATGTCTTTTTTAAGTTTAATAGTTAAGCCTTGAGCATGACAGCGCATTGAGCCAACACGTACACACAGACCATCAATAGGAATAGTATTATCGCCTTGATTGCCTAAAATCTTGTTGGTTTCAACGCCGCCTTTCCACTCTTCACGAGACTGATGGTTTTCAAGCTGGCTGTCAATATAAGGAATCAAGCTACCAGCAAGGGGTACACCAAAGTGTTCGGTAGGGAAATCACTGCTGCGCTGGGTTTCAGCGATTTTTTTATCGATGGCTAAGATCGCACTGGCAGGATCAGCAAGTTCATCAGCGACGACATCATGCAGCATACCCATACCGTTGATAAGCTCACGCATATTATTAGCGCCTGAACCACTGGCCGCTTGATAAGTCATGGCAGATACCCAATCTACCCAGCCACGGTTAAACAGCTCACCAATCGCCATAAGCATTAGCGAGACGGTACAGTTACCACCGATAAAGTCTTTGGTGCCGTTTGATAACGCACTGTCAATCACTGAGCGGTTTACAGGGTCTAGCACAATCACGCTGTCATCTTTCATACGTAGGCTACTTGCTGCATCTACCCAGTAGCCAGTCCAGCCTGAGTCACGTAATGGGCCATGTACCTTATCGGTATAGCTGCCGCCTTGGCAGGTAATAATCACGTCACAAGCGCTTAACGCCTCAATATCATGAGCATCTTTTAAGGTTGCATTGGCGTCTGTCTTTTGCATACCTTCATAAGTAGGCGCATCGCCACCTGCGTTACTGGTCGAGAAGAAGATAGGTTCAATACCGGCAAAATCATTTTCTTCTACCATACGCTGCATTAGCACAGATCCAACCATGCCGCGCCATCCAACAAGACCTACTGTCAATTGACTCATGAAATTACCCCTTTGAATTAACTAATATTATTTGATTTAACGCGATGACGAACCAACTAAGTGCTATTCATTATCCTACCTAGTTGTCTGTGTTATGGTCAACTATCTATAGCCATTACTGCTTTTGAGAAGCAATGCGTGGTACCACATACGATATAAGTCGCCTATCATGACTGACTTTAAATACACTGTCAGCGATAAGGATCTACTATAAAGTACGCAGTCAGTGCTAAACCTAGCACTATGACAAGCTATAAATAATGGGTGCGCAACCGGTTACATTGCCTTGATATGAACAAAAATGCAAGAGATGTTGTATGACTTCTGCGATTTTTTATCATCAATTATCAAACAAAAGGCATTTTGATTTGCTAAAGTAGGCTGAATCCTTTATTTTTAGCACGGCTTATTGTTCAGATTCTATTGTGAAGCGATTAGCAATTGTCTTGAGTATCATTAAGTGTCACTATCTATTCATTCAACGGCCTATCAGTCTACTGGCTGTCTTTTTACCTATCCAATAAGTTGGTTTTAACTATGCTCGACATTCTATTTTTAGTTTCTCAAGTGCTAGCAGGTATTGTAGTTTTTGTGAGCGTCTGGGGGTTATTGCCTTTGGATAATTGGTGGGTGCGTGTGGTTGATTTCCCGCGTATTCAGATTCTATTTTTAGGTCTGGTCGGGTTAATTGGTATGTTGCTTATGCCGCATTGGTCTGCGCTAGATGGGGTGCTCGTGGCTGCTTTATTGATGGCTATCGCATTTCAATTACGCATGGTGCTGCCGTATACACGACTATGGAAGCAGGAAGTTCGATCAGCGATACCGATGGCAAATCCAGTGCAAATTAAGCTGATGGTGTCTAACGTATTAACGCCCAACGACAATACGCAAGCATTGGTGAAGCTGGTACAACAAAAGCAGCCGGATATCTTGATTACCCTAGAGTCTGATCAGAAGTGGGAGAATGCATTAAGTGTCGTAGAGCCAGATTATCCGTATACTGTAAAAGTACCTTTGGATAATCTATATGGTATGCATTTATATTCTAAGCTTGAGCTGATTGACCCTCAAGTAAAGTATCTGTTGATTGATGATATTCCCTCGATTCATACGCAGCTGCGTCTGCCAAATGGTAAGGTATTTTGGCTATATTGTTTACATCCCATGCCGCCAAGTCCAACTGAGGCGGACAAATCGACCACCCGTGATGCAGAGCTGCTTATGGTGGGACGTCATATCAAAGAGCACAATCAAAATGCGATTTTGGCAGGTGATTTAAATGATGTAGCATGGTCAAAGACCACACGTATGTTCCAGCGTATCTCTGAGTTACTTGACCCGCGTATTGGCCGCTTTTTTATTAACACCTTTCATGTCGATTATCCGTTCTTACGTTGGGCACTGGATCATATTTTCCACAGTGCCTGCTTTACGTTAGTAGATATTGAACGTTTGCCATCTATAGGCTCAGACCACTTCCCAGTGATGACCACGCTGCAATACGAGCCTTGTGCTACAGAAGAGCAGCATGACAATGCACCAGAGGCGTCAGAGCAAGACAAGCAAGATATTGAGGATAAAATACAAGAGGGTAAGGTAGAAGGCGAGATTATGTCAGAGAAGCGTAGAAAAGAGGCCGATAATGCGTCTACCATCGACGATACAGTTGCGCCAGTATAGCAATAACAGTATTAGCCGATGCTAGTTAGTGGTATGCGAAATAATCTGCTTAGATTTATGCCATATGAGACTAAGCATGGCGGCTATAAAAGCGGACAGCCGTGTAAGCAAATGCTTACACCAATTTGGGCTTTTAGCTGCTAGGCAGGTTACCCGTTTAAGCATACAATGGGCACATCAACACAAGGAGAGCATGGATAGCAGTGTTGAGTTAGCAAGCGTAAATAAGTAGATTAGGATAATCTACAATTATCTTTTGACCACTCTATTGCCCTGTAGAGTATAAAGAGAGTTATTTACGCAAGTTAAGGCTTAGGATGAGCCTAATAAGGAAATAATAACTACAACAAAAAGTCGCGCCCCGAACCCAAGTCTCTGCCCTAGACTTGGGTTTTTTCTATGTCTGCGATTTGTATGACGTATCAAACTGAGGTCACAATAAGTTGAAAGACGATTGAGGAGAATTAGGTCGCCTAGCTTTTGGCGCTATTATTTTGTTGATAGGCGGTTTCGAGTGCCATTTCAATCTCGATACGCTCTGATTCGTATAAGGTGCTGTACACCTCTAACGTCTCATCAATGGTTTGCTGAATGGTGAATTTATCCGTGATATTCGGGCGCATGGCATTTTCTAACTGACCGCGAATCACCTTGCATAGTGCATAGGCGTTATACTCTTTAACTAGGCCTTGTGGATACAGGGGTTTTAATATTTCACTAAAAGCCGCCTTATCCCAGCCAACCACAGGCGTGCCTAAGTGAATGGCCTGTAGTACATTAATACCGATAGATTCAGGCTGATCAGCAAGGGCCAGAACCAAGTTAGTTGCCGCAAGCCACTCTCGCATATCGTTGCGCTTAGAGCCAATAAAAGTAAATCTCTCTGACAAATCAAGCGCATTAATACGCTGCAAAAACTCTTCATGAATCACGTCTTGGCGTGAGTCTTCATCCATAACAATCACGTGCAAACTTGGGAACTCTTCACACAGGTTACCCAAAATATCAATTAACCATTCTTGACCATACTGTTGACCAATGACTGTCGGAAATAACAGCCACTTTTTATGCTCAAGCTCTGGATATTCTGCAAATGTACGTCTAAGCCAGTATACAGACGGGTTATGGCGATAAGGGAAGGTGCGGGTATCGACGCCGCGATAAATACGAGTGATGGCAGTCGGCGGTGATTTAAGATCTTTAACACTTTTTAGCAGATAGTCAGTAACACTGTCAGAGACCGTAATCAACCGATCGACGTTAAGCAAAGCACGCGAGTAAAAATTTATTGGATAAAAGCCGTACATGGTGGCAACCAGTTTCGGCTTATTCTTAATCTTTACACCGCGTAGCGCCCAATGCAGAATCCATGCAGGCGTGCGCGAGTGAATATGGATAATATCGGGCTCATGCTGCTCAATCAGTCGGCGCAGCGGTAGGATTTGACGAATGGATAACCAAGACTTCTTTTCAATCACCAACTGATGGTAAATATTGCCATCACGCTCCAAGCGCTTGACCAGCTCATTGTCTTTATCAGCAGCTGAGATAATAATAGAAGTATGACCGCGCTTGACCAGCGCCCGCCCAAGATGGAAGATACCACGCTCGGATTCATCGTGCTTTAGGGAGGAGAGCAGGCGCATGACTTTCATAATGGCAATCAGACTTTTAAGTAAGAAGGATAAATAAAGGCGTCAGCTGACGGTTAATAGTAGCTCGCAATAAAGTCATACATTGTCAGTTAAATAAGCTAAAAAAACAAGCAAGCCCATCAATCAAATACGCATAATAACACGTTCTAAACTGGCGCTGATAGCGATAGCAAAGAGACATCAGTAATGATAGAGGTTATTATTGAGATTTTAGACGATTAATAGGGCGTGTGGAACATTCGACCATGGCACTGGCGGCGACTATTTTTTAGTCAATATGCAGTGAAATTTTTGACGCTTAGTCATTCTAAGTTAGACAATTTCGCAATATATTGGCAAAAAAGAGTCCCGCCCCTGAGAACGGGCAAAGCACTGCTTTGCCCGTTCTCAAGGCGAGAGCTGTGCTCGAGTGAGGCTGATGCTAAAATCGCCCCAGACGTTATTGCAAACCTAGTCAAGGTCTAGACATTAACTACGATTCACGCCTAGTCTGAAACAATTTTAGCTATCAGCAGTGCTAATTTGCGAATGTTCCACACGCCCTAATAAAGATTAATGAAGAATTAGCGGGTCTGAGTCACATGCTCGGCATTGGGTAAGATTTGTTTTTCGCTTAAGTATTTCCAGTAGCGCTGTGGTAGATACTGCTTATGCAGACGCGGATTTTTACGCTCTTTGATATTCACATTGACAAAATAACCTTGCCAGAACTTTTGATAGCGCTGCTCATTTTCACTATGCACACTGGCAGGATTACGAATCACCTGCTCATCGACATCCACGATGGTTTGCAACGGTGCAGGCTTCTTACCTGAGGCAAGGGATTTGTCATAAAAAATACCATAGCCACGGCGAATATCGTAAATCGCCCAATGTTGATCTTGATAACGATGACGAAAATGGGGCCCGATAAGCGGTAGCACATTAAAATCAGGCTCGACACGCGCAAAATACACATCCTCTTTGGTATGCTCAAAACGCACAAAAGCTTCCATTCGGTGCTTTTCACGACCGACAGATTTGACGGTTTGCGCAAGCTCTAATACATCTAGATTACCTAAATCTTGTAGAACTTGACGGTGCGGATAATCAAGCGCGTATTTGACCACGCGAAATAACGTATTTGAAACACTCTCTTTTTCGGATAAAAAACCCCATAAAATCTGGCGTATGCCAGAACCACCGAATAAGTCATTGAGCTTTTTGAGCACCCGCTGAGATTTGTGCTCATCAACAGGTACATAGCGGGCGGTATCAATAAGCGAGGGGGTATAGTGATGGCTATCAATAAGATTTAGATACGGCTGTTTATGCAGTTTATGCTCATAGACATAAAACACCGCACTGAGCCAATCCTCAAAACTCGGCTCATGCACCACGATAGTAGGCAGACTATGCCCAATTTCAGTTTGGCTCATAATTGAGACCAACTATATTGAGAGTGTTTAGAAAAATGGACGTACTGAGTAATGTGCATACCAAGCTCCTAAAATAACGCCAATTGACCACTGCGTTGGTCTTTGAATTTGGTTTGGGTCTGACCCAAAACAAATTGACGAAAGTTATCTCGGGTTAGGTGAGACAAATGCTCATTTTTACCAGTGGTGGCAATAAAAAACTTAGCTCGATTGACCGCAGCACCCATCTTCTTTAGATGCTCTAGGGTAATCTGGTTAAACTTACGTGCCTTAATAATCTTTTTGGCTGTCTTTACGCCAATACCTGGAATACGCACGATAGACTCATAAGGCGCGTGCTGAATATTGACCGGAAAATGCTCACGATGACGAATGGCCCAAGCCAATTTCGGGTCGCACTCTAAGTCTAAGAACGGCTGATCCGGCTCCACGATTTCATGAGCCGCAAAGCCATAAAAGCGCATTAACCAATCGGCCTGATACAGGCGGTTTTCGCGCACCATAGGTACCGGCGTACCAATCGCAGGCAGACGACTATCAGATAACATCGGCACATAGCCGGAGTAATAGACCCGCTTTAAGTTATATTTTTGATAAAAGTGGCTCGATAATTGAATCACCTGTAAATCGGTCTCGTTACTGGCGCCAACAATCATCTGACTGGTTTGGCCAGCAGGTGCAAACTTAGGCGCAGATTTATGTTTTTTACGGCTCTCTTTGATGGTGATAATCTCTTCTTTGACCGTCTGCATTGGCGCTTGTAGCTGTGCGTGGTCTTTTTCAGGGGCTAATAAAGCCAAGCCTGATTTGGTCGGGATTTCGATATTGGCACTAAGGCGATCGGCATACAGCCCCGCTTGATATAGCAGCTCTTTACTAGCTCCCGGAATGGTTTTTAGATGGATATAACCATTAAAGCGTTCACGTGTGCGCAGCAGCTTAGCCACTTCGACCAGGCGCTCCATAGTATGGTCGCCATCTTTAAAGATACCTGAGCTTAAAAACAGACCTTCGATATAGTTACGGCGATAAAATTGCATGGTTAGCTCGACCACTTCCTCAACAGAGAAAGCAGCACGCGGCGTATCATTGCTGCGTCTGGAAGTGCAATAAGCGCAGTCATAAATACAATGATTGGTTAATAGGATTTTTAATAAGCTGATACAGCGGCCATCTTCTGTATAGCTGTGGCATATACCTGTTTTGGAGGCATCACCGAGCCCCCCGCCTTGGTTTTTACGATTGCTGCCCGATGAAGAACAGGACACATCATATTTGGCCGCGTCAGCTAGAATATTTAATTTACCTTGTAATCGCTCATAGTTTATTGAACTCATACACACCATTTTCCATAAGATTTTAATAACCTATGATAGCAAAATAAGGGTCTACATTGAGGCAAGGTGAGATGATAGACGACAGCCACTGTCGTAAAATTTTAGCTGAATTTTGAACAAAAAAAGAGCGTGTTATTTCAATTAGATTTAAAGAAATAACACGCTCTTTTTGATGATGAGCAATACTATATTTTGGTTAACTATTTTACGTTATGGGTATAAATTGACATCAATAAGCCAAAGCCAGCCATCAAAGTAATCACTGCCGTGCCGCCGTAACTGATAAGCGGAAGAGGGACGCCTACTACAGGCAGAATACCGCCAACCATGCCAATATTAACGAAGACGTAAACAAAGAACGACATGGCAATCGCACCAGCTAATAGTCGGCCAAACGTGTCTTTATGCACGCCGGCGATAAACAATGAGCGCGCCAAGATACAAGCATACAAAAACAGTAAGACACTCACGCCCATTAAGCCAAACTCTTCTGAGAAAGCGGCAATAATAAAGTCAGTATGACCCTCTGGTAGAAAGTGCAGATGTGACTGGGTGCCTTCTAAGTAACCTTTACCGGTTAAGCCGCCTGCGCCAATAGCAGTCTTTGATTGGGTAATGTTCCAGCCAGCGCCAAGAATATCGGCTTCTGGGTTAATTAAAGTCATTACCCGCTGTTTTTGGTAGTCGTGCATAAAGAACTGCCAACCAGCCCACGCTAGGGGGATCATACAGCCAATGGCAGAACCGATGAGCCACCAAGGTAGGCCGGCCAAAAACAGAACGAAGATACCACTGGCAGCTACCAGTAATGAAGTACCCAAGTCAGGCTCTTTAGCGATTAGTAACACTGGCACTATAATCAGTGCCAGTGAGCCTGCGATACTCATTAGGTTAGGGGGTAGTTCACGGCGCGATAAGAACCAAGCCACCATCATCGGGAGCCCCAGCTTCATAAACTCTGAGGGCTGAACACTACCGAACCCTGGGATACGAATCCAGCGCTGCGCCCCCATACGTACTTCACCGATAATCTCAACCAGAACCAGTGCAACCAGTCCGATAATATAAAAGAATGGCGTGAAGCTGCGATAGATATTGGGCGGAATTTGAGCCATACTAATCATAACAACAATGGCGATGGTATAACTGACCATCTGACGCATGACCATAGACACATTTTGCGTCGAGGCACTGTACAAAATAGCCAGACCAATAAAGCAGACCGTTAATAGTAGCAGCATTAACCAAGGGTCAATGTGCAGGTGCTCCCAAATACTGGCGGTGTCATCACGGCCAAAGTGGTGGGTTTGCCGAGAGAATCGATATTGTTGTTGCTTTGACATAGGGCAATGTTTAATGAGTTGGCATAGGAAGGTAAGGGCGGTCGGTGAGCAGCTATATTATCACTGTTGCCCTCGCTATTGTGCATTGTTGTTTGAATCAGCGCGCCCCAGACAGTTAGATAGCAAATTGTCTAAAGTTGCGCAATAGTACCGTAATATGTAAAGCGCTATAGTTTAGCGTGCTACAAGTAAATTTGATAGTATCAGTAACCTGTTTAACTTTATTAATGATTAATGATTAATGAATGTTGAGCGCTCATTACTGACTCAATGAGTCTCAATAGTTATTTTAATGTTATTTTAATGTTTAATGGTACTTAAATCTTTTGCTAACGATAAGCGATGCCACTCAATCATTTCTGATGAATAATCTCAACGATTACCTCGAATAAAAACACTTTATTTTTATAGAAAGTATTATGGAACACTCAAGCCTTATGACATCTCTCAAAAAATTACCTTTATGGCTGATGGCCGCAACTGCTGTGTTAACTACGAGCTGTAGTACTGTGGCTCAAACACCGGCAGCCAATATTGAAGAGCAGCGCCGAATTACAGCGCTAAATAGCAATCAGAATAATAGCGACCGTTTGGGTAATTTGATTCGACAAGCTGATGAGAGCTATCAAACCGATCAGCTTAGTATTGAGCAGCGCACCCGTATTCGTCCTACCAATCAAGCGGGCTCTGGCAATTATAACAACCAAGGGATGATTGTTAACAACTTAGACTTTAATCAATGGCTTAATGTGTCGCCGTTTAGAGCCAATGAAGTCGCACAATATCAGCGTTATTTGGCAGGTTATGTGGGTATGAATGCCATGCCGCCTATGGATCAGCTGCTGACCACAGCACGCAGTTGGGAGCGCTGCGGCTATGAGCCATTTCAGTTACCGCCGCGTGAGCTGTGGTCTAATATGGTTATGACTCTAAAGCTGTATCATGAGCTTAAGTCGCAGAATATCTTACCGCCTACGACTGAAATACGCTCGGTATATCGCTCGCCTGACTTGAATGCTTGTGCTGGTGGGGCACGTACCAGTAAACACATGACCAATGGTGCTATAGACGTTTGGGTGCCTGAATATGATGGTCAGCCATGGTATATCAATCCGATGCAGGATAATCTATGTCGATATTGGGATACCCAGGGCGAGTCGGTTAATTTTGGCCTCGGATTGTATGCGACAGGCTCAATACATATCGATACGCAAGGGTACCGTGTTTGGGGCGCTCAACATTCTGCACAAGGGTCATATTGTCGTTATTTAAAATAAATCAAGATTGGATTTGATTGTTTTTTTTTATTTATGTAAAAATAGGTGTATAATATGTACAGGTCATTCTATATATAAGCGCTCAATCAGTTCTTAATTATTATGACTCAACTTTGTCTATAACAAGCGAGATGTTTGTCATTCTGCTTTAACCTGTATTCACTACTCTTAATAATGCATAGAGAAGGCAGTTTAGAGGTAACATCAGAGAAGTAGGCAGTATTTATAAATTGAGGGATAAGAATTGAAGCTACAGCTACCACCATATTTGACTATTTTAACCATGTTTACGGTGTTTGCCACACCTATTTTTATGACGGCTTGCAAGCCAAGTGAAGGATGGTTTGAGAAACCAAAAGGAGAGTGGCAAGATATTTCTGACAGTGGCTTGCCGAAGTTAACATCAAGACTCCCTCGTCTAGAGCGAGAAGAGCTTAGCGGTGCTGTTCAATCAGTGAGTATTGATAGAAGTGCGGATTTAGCAGCTGAGCGTATGGGAGAGTCGCTAAAGATTAATCAAGCGCGAATTGCTGCAGATTACAATGACAAATGCCCTAAGCTGATTAGCACGTATGTTGACTCTAATATCATTGAGCGTAAGCACGAGGTATTGCAGGGCGACTATTGTGATTATTATGTTTATCCGTCAAAAGGTCAGACCATTCATGTGCAAAGTGAGCCGGACAATATAGAGGCTTATCTAGTGTCTCCGGTGATGCATGACTTTACCAATGGCGGTTACGATGTCAAACAAGCTGATAAGTACGTGATTCGCCTAGATTATAATGGCATCGAATACCAAAATAACCCGATTGATTATGATGTGACCGTCACTATCGAGTAACCGAATAATAAAACCTAAAAGGCAGCGCTTAATTAAGCGCTGCCTTTTTTTGTGTTAATTCATCCTATCTTCTATGCGTCAATGAGATCAGATAGGATGAATATAAGCTATTTGAGCTTTTGTAATTCTGATGATTTATCAATTTTAGGTTGCCCAACCGTCACGATTAAGAACTTATCTGGCGTAATCGTTTCTTTTAGAGTGTCGTTGACTTCCCCTAATCGCGTATTCTCAACCCGTTTAATATAATCGGTCACGTAACTGTCTGGCAGGTTGTTGAAGTTTAACAGCCCAAGCATACCGTTAATGCCGGCGTTACTGGCAAAGCCCATAGGGTAGCCGTTAATCAAGTTCTCTTTGGTCAGTTCAAACTCCTCAGAGGTAACACCGTTATCCAAAGTATCGTTAACGGTATCTAGCGTGGCCTTAATGGCATCATCGGCGATTTCATTACGGCTAGAGAATTTAATGGCATAAGGCCCATTAACCTGCATCGCTGTCATGCCGCCATAAATACCATAGGTATAGCCAAGCTCTTTACGCACTTTACCCGTCAAACGAGAATTAAAGCCGCTACCTGCAAGTACCTCATTACCAATACTAAAAGCGGTCTTACGCTGTAAGTCTTTTTCATCAGTTTTAATGCGGTAGCCTAATTGTCCGATAATGACAGACGTTTGATCGCTGTCATAATCAACATGTACCCATTTGCTCTTCTCAAGCGGCTTGGGCGTCGGCAGTTGGGGCGCAGGCTGACCTTTTGGTAAGTCTTTAGTTAACGCGTTGGCCACTTGTTTGGCTTCTGCCAAAGTCAAATCACCGGTTAGGCTTAACGTTGCATTATTAGCCACAAAGTAGGTATCATGAAACTTTTGTAAATCAGCTTTGGTGAGAGTAGGTACTGATTCTACGGTGCCATAAGAGGAATGGGCGTACGGATGATTGCCATATAACGCTTCACTAAAATTATTGCTGGCAATATAAGAAGGGTTTTGCTGCATTTGTCTTAGACCCAACACTTGCTGTGCTTTACTACGCTCTAGTACTTGCGCGTCAAATCGTGGTTGATTGAGCATACTACTCATCAATTCAATCGCAGGATTCAAGTGCTCCTCATCTGATAAGCTGCGTAGATTAACCACAAACTGATCTTTATAAGCGGCGCTCGATAATTGAATACCTAGCTGTTCTGACGCTTCGGCAAATTCAGTTTCGTCCAGCTTATTTGTGCCTTTGGTCAGTAAATTTGCGACCATGCTGGCAAGACCATAGCCGCCTTGACGAATGCTCTCATCACGAGCACTACCCGCGTTAAAGCGCAAATCCACATCAACAATGGGCAGCTGCTCAGTCTGTACAAAAATCACAGGCACGCCATTATTGGTCGTGAAATGCTGAAACTCAGGAATATTCATGGTCAGCTTTTCATTGTTCTTTAAGCTGCTTAGATTGTCTATGGCTTTAATCGGTTGAGTAATATCAACATCGGCATTGCCATGCTCGCCTTCTGGGATACCAGGCGTGGCAGCTTGAGCCGTCATATAGCTTACGCTTAGCGCTACCGAGAGTAAGGTTAATTTAGAGAAATGAATCAAAGTATGGGGCATTTTCATAAGGTCGTCCGTCAATTATCTTTATAAGCAGTGATATAGGTATTCATTTTTAATCATAACAGTCTATCAGTAGCTACTCGACTTTTGCTTTATCAGAACCACTGTCATTTGGCTCGACATACATTACGGTCAGATTGTCTTTAACAAAGTATTTTTTGGCCGCTGCATGAATGTCTTCATTTGTCACTTTGGCAAGCTCATCAGATAAGGTGGTGATTAAGCGATCATCTAAGCCGCGCGCCTGCATGCTGCCTATCATATAGGCTTGACCGGACATGCTGTCTTGAGAGAAGACGAAACCTTGTACTACGTTATTGCGGGCACGTTCAAGTTCACTGTCGCTGATGGTCTGGGTTTTTAGTTTATCAACTTCTGCTAAGATAGCCTTTTGTGCTTGCTCAAGACTGACACCTTCACGAGGGGTCGCTTGGATTAAGAATAAGCTGTCACCGCGCTCGTATAAATCGTAATGCGAGGCAACGGAGGCAACCACACCTTGCTCTCGTACTAGGTTTTTCTCAAAGCGAGCTGCATAGCCGCCATCCAATAAGAACTGTAGCATTAGTAATTCGTAAACTTCTTTTTCTGGTACATCGGACACCATGGCACTCGGTAACGTCGGCACGTTAAACGCCATCATTAGAGTAGGGACGTTGACGGTCTCTTTAATCGACTGCTGCTGATAACCACGCCAGCCACGCTGCTGTACAGAAGGGCGCTCAGGAATTTGCTTGGCAGGATGTACGCCAAAGTATTGTTTTACTTTAGCCAACGTTGCTTCAGGCTCAACATCACCAACGATAACGAGGGTCGCATTATTAGGCGCGTACCAAGTTTTATACCACTTCTCTAAGTCTTCAATCTCAGTATTGGCAATCTCGTCCATCGGGCCAATGATCGACTCGCCTTTGGGGCTATCTGGCAGGGCCAAGACACGGAACTTCTCGAACGCTCGCGCCATTGGGTTGTCATCAGTACGTTGACGGCGCTCTTCCATGACTACGTTTCGCTCTTGCGTGAATTCTTGTACAAACTCATCGCTATCAAAGCGCAGGTTGGTCATTCTATCGGCTTCAAGCTCTAGTGCTAATTCAAGGCGATTAACCGGAAACATCTCATAGTAGCCAGTGTAGTCATAACTGGTGAACGCATTATGGTCACCGCCGAACTTGGCAATCAATCTATCAAAATCACTGCCAGAGACCTTCTTTGTTCCCTTAAACATCATGTGCTCAAGCAAGTGAGAGATGCCGCCTTTATCCTCAGGCTCATCGGTTGAACCCACCCCATACCAAATCTGAGTCATCGCAACCGGTGCTCTATGATCTTCTTTGATAATCACTTTCAACCCATTATCGAGCACATATTCATGGCGACTTTCATCTTTAGCAAACTGACTACTGTGGGTGGATTTACCTTGCATTTGACTGGTTTGGTTTGTTTTCGATGTGTCAGTCGGTAAGCTACTACAGGCTGCAAGCCCTGTGCTAACCAAGGTTGCCAATAACAGTTTCTTAAAATACTGGGCTGCTTTGGTGTTGTTAAGGTGAATATTTTGAGACTGAGAGGATAACTGAATAGATGATGCTAAATAAAATGATTGTTTAAGTCGCATGCTGGCCTCAATGTAAGGTAGATGAATAGGTGGAAAAGTAAGAGGGTTTATATAATACATGAATATTGCGTAATGACTATTAGCCGCAGTCTAAATCTTTGTTACAGATAGATTGCTAGGCCAATAAAAAACCAATAACCGGCGAGCCAGTTATTGGTCAGATAATCAGTGCTACAAATCAATGCTTGGGTATTACCAGTTTAGAGCACCGTAAGCTTTGATTTCAGATTGTAGATAATCAGCAGCAACATCATTGAGTAATTCACATTCTGTCTCATCTTCAATAGAGCCTGATGCAGGTAAATAATCTGCGTAATAAACTTGTCCATCTTTTTCGACAGCACCCAAGCGCCAACCGTATTCTGCCCCAGAGTCAGTAAAGTAAACCGCGCGGTACTCATTATTTTCACCCACATAAATAAAGTCGCTAGGTTTAGTGTATTTGACTCTGATACCCTCTTTTTCTATCCATTCCTCTAATGATTTATGACCGGTAGGTTGTTCGTCTTCATCGACGATAAAGACACTGAAACTTGGCTTAAGACTCTTAGTGACATAACAGGCAGAGCCTTGAGGAAATACCGAGTTGATTAATTTAAAGTCCTCTAAAGGTGTCTCGTAGCCCTTTGAGTTGCCAATACTAAACCCACTGATATCCACCTTAGCTCCTTCACAAATGAGATCATATAGGTAAGTTAACAATAAAATAAAACTTGCGTAACCTAAGTAATAGAGTAGCGCAGCCCCTTTAACTATTCAATAGAAAAATAAAGGTCTTTGAAGCAAATCTAATGCAATTAGTGTGCATCCATTTAGTCAAAAGTGAAGAGAATATAGGTAATGAAAGATATCAGCGTGATTTAGATAAATGTGCGAGCTAAGCAAGCGTATTTTTATTAATAACTGTCTCTATTCTTGGTATAATAGAGGGTTGCTTAACCATAACCGCTTTATTTATTGCGCTCATGCTTAAAAGGGCTTGATGGTTTGCTAACTGAGATACGCAGGGTTTAAATTAATGGCCGGCGTCCTCATAAACAGCAGCAACACGAGCGGTTAACAAAGACTAGAAGCAATAGATCGTTTAATAAATGGTTTTGCCAAACAGATGCGATAAGCGTTACATTACTGATATTTCTAAATTTATATTTGATTAAACAAGCATACTTTGAATAAATGCGATGGATTTTCTATCCGTTATTTGAGTATCCAAGGGGCAACTATGCAATATCCAAAGTCTTATGATGTCGTAGTAATTGGCGGCGGCCATGCGGGTACAGAGGCGGCATTAGCTGCTGCGCGCATGGGCGCTCAGACCTTATTGCTGACCCATAATATTGAGACACTGGGGCAAATGAGCTGTAACCCTGCTATCGGTGGTATCGGTAAGTCGCATCTGGTACGTGAGATTGATGCGCTTGGCGGTGCAATGGCGCTGGCAACGGACAAAGCCGGTATCCAGTTCCGTGTTCTAAATAGTCGTAAAGGTGCGGCGGTGCGGGCGACACGTGCGCAAGCCGACCGTATTTTGTATAAAGCAGCCATACGCCATACGCTAGAGAATCAGCCCAATCTTGACTTGTTCCAACAAGGTGCGGATGATATTTTGGTTGAAAACGGCAAAGCCTGTGCGGTGGTAACCGCTACCGGCATCGTCTTTAGAACCAAGACCGTGGTATTGACCTCAGGTACTTTCTTGGGCGGCGTAATTCATATCGGTTTGGATAACTCAAAAGGTGGGCGTGCAGGTGATCCGCCATCGATAAAATTGGCAGAGCGCTTACGTGAATTAAAGCTGCCTGTGGGCCGTCTAAAAACAGGAACGCCGGCACGTATTGATGCCAAAAGCGTTGATTTTAGTGTGATGAAAACACAGCCAGGCGATACGCCATTGCCGGTTATGAGCTTTATGGGTGATGTGAGCATGCATCCTGAGCAGGTGAACTGTTATATCACACACACTAATGCCAAAACGCACGACATTATTCGTAAGCATTTGGACCGATCGCCGCTATTCTCAGGCACTATCGAGGGTGTGGGGCCACGCTATTGTCCGTCGATTGAAGACAAAATCCATCGTTTTGCAGACAAAGACAGTCATCAGATTTTTGTTGAGCCAGAAGGCTTGACTACGCACGAGCTTTATCCAAATGGTATCTCAACCAGTTTGCCATTTGATGTGCAAGTTGAGTTTATTCGTACCATGGTGGGTTTCGAGAATGCGCATATTACCCGTCCAGGCTATGCGATTGAGTACGATTATTTTAATCCGCAAAACCTAAAGCCGACGCTTGAAACCAAATCAATTGATAGCTTGTACTTCGCCGGTCAAATTAACGGTACGACCGGTTATGAAGAAGCAGGTGTGCAGGGTTTGCTAGCTGGTATAAATGCGGCATTATCAACTCAAGATAATCCAGTCATGGACAGCTGGACACCGCGCCGTGACCAAGCTTATTTGGGCGTATTGGTGGATGATTTAATTACTCATGGCACAAAAGAGCCGTATCGTATGTTCACGAGCCGTGCAGAATATAGACTGCTACTACGTGAAGATAATGCCGATCAGCGTTTGACAGAAATTGGCCGTAAATTGGGCTTAGTAGATGACACTCGTTGGGATGCGTTCCAGAAAAAAATGGAGTCGATTGAAACCGAGTCTGCGCGTCTAAAAGATATGTGGGCCACGCCAAACAATGAGCTTGGTAAGAAATTTACTGAGCGAACAGGTGAGGTTCTATCAAAAGAGGCCACCGCTTACGACTTATTAAAGCGTCCAAAAGTTGGCTTTGATGATATCGCTGCGGTAACCGGTGCGGATGTGGCTAAGGATGTGGGTGAGCAAATCGAAATCTCAGTTAAATACGCTGGATACATTGATCGTCAGCAAGAAGACATCGATCAGATGAAGCGTTTAGAGAATACAGAATTACCGACTGATTTTGATTACAGTGCCGTCTCTGGTCTCTCTAATGAGATTGTTCAAAAGCTACAAGAGATTCGCCCTGCAACGCTTGCACAGGCTAGCCGTGTTAGCGGCGTAACGCCTGCGGCTATTCAATTACTGGGTATGACTTTGAAAAAACAGCGCAAAGCGATGGCTGCAATTACCTCTTAGCTGGTTGAATATATTTGTTGACTGGGCTAACTTGATGACTGAGCTTATTAGTTGACTGGGCTTAAGCTTTTAGTTTCTGACGCAGCTCGCTATTTTGTATCATTTGATGCTTTCATAACTCATAATGCGCTGTTCCCATAACTAGCTGCTACCATTAAAAGGAGTCAAAAATGCCATATGATAAGCTTTCAGATCTGCCAGATCAGGTCAAGGACAACTTACCTAAGCATGGGCAAGAGATATTCCTTGCCGCTTTTAATAGTGCCTCTGAGCAATATGATGACGAGTCACGTTGGTTTGCAACCGCTTGGGCTGCTGTTGAAAATGTCTATGAGAAGAATGACAAGGGTGACTGGGTAAAAAAACAAGACCATAAATAGATAGTGAGCGATGTATGATTGACGCTATTGTCTTTGCCTTAAATATTGTATTGCCTAACCTGTTTTTAATGGGATTGGGCTTTTTAATGCAAAGACACGGTCATATTAGTAGAACCTTCGTCGACGAAGCTTCTAAATTGGTTTTTAATTATGCACTACCTTGCCTCCTTTTCTTTAGCGTGACACAAAGTCATGTTGACTTTATGCAGCAAATAAATCTGATTGTTGCAGGGTTGGTAGCGACCTTGTTGTTATTCTTTGGTGCAGAATGGTATGCCAAACAGTTCATCGAGAGAGCCGAAGACAAGGGTGTCTTCGTACAAGGTGTCTTTCGTAGTAACATGGGTATCATAGGACTCGCAACAGTTGCCAATGCCTATGGTTCTCAAGGGGTGAGCGTGGGTGCGGTATATATGGGAATATTGACCCTCGTATTTAATATACTAGCGGTTATTACCCTCAGCCGAACGGCAGTTGAGAATACAACCGCTATGCAGTCTAGTGAGTCTGACAATACTAATCGCACGGTTAATGTTAATTCTGCACATAGCAATAGCAACAGAGCCCGTCAATTTGTGACCTCAGTACGTTCTTCACGCTGGATATTATTGGTGCAGAAGATGCTCACCAACCCATTGATCATCGCTTTAGTCGTGGCATTTAGTTATAAGGCACTGGCATCAACCTTCTCATTTTTGGGTCTACCCAATGTCATCACTCAAACGGGTGAATTTTTATCTGCACTGGCATTACCTTTGGCCCTTATTTGTGCTGGGGCGACACTTGATGTGCGCTCTATGCTAAACCTCTCAGGCTTATCTATGCAAGCCAGTATAGGCCGTATCGTTATTGCGCCACTCTTGGCTGTCGGAGTGGGGCTAGGTTTTGGTCTGACAGGCGTACACATGGGGGTGTTGTTTTTAATGGTGGCTTCTCCAGCGGCAGCAGCAAGCTATGTAATGGCAAAGGCCATGGGCGGTAACGAGGTGTTGGCGGCTAATATTTTAGCCTTTACCACGGTGGTATCTTTATTCGGGATGGCGACAGGTGCGGCTATTTTACGCGGTATAGGATGGATGTAGTATTGCCAGAGACCGGTTAGAGTGTTACAGTTTCTACTTTAGTCCTATGTTCTATTATCAAATCCCGTATACAGCGAAATTTAAATTATGATCAAAAAATACAGCACTCAGGCGTGTTTAGCGAGTATCTCTTTAATACTAACGCTAAGTGCATATGCGGTGCCCACCAGCGAAGTTATCTTCGAGAAAGGCAGTGAATGTGGTCATTATAAGGGCGACTTAACTACGGGAAGAGAATTTATCGTAGAAATGAAAGCCAATCAGGCATTAATCGTAAAGACCGACGGACATGTGCAAACCGTCAGCGATAATAAGGGCAATGCGCTTGATGACAAAGGCGGCGCTCATTACCGTTATGAGAGTAAAAACCAAGGCACGCACCGTCTTAAAATGGTCGGCCGTGCAGACAGTGAAGCAGATTTTTGTATCTCGTAATCGCAAGTAATAACTCAGCAATTGGCAATTGTTAGCGGGTTAACCAAGTAGTCTATTAATTTAGATGCTTTGTTTCACTATTTGTTTACAATAGTTTGATAAAAAATACTCCTTATCTAAAAGTGAGGGCTGCACTATGATGTCGAAATGGATTATCAAAGCAGGTATAGCGACTTTGGCATTTTCCTAGTCTCTAACCTCTCAAGCTATGCCAACCACGTAAGTTACCTTAGCTCAGTCGAATTTTGTGTTTATTAGATCTTGTTAGCTTCCTATCTATAATAAAAAAGCCGATATTTTAAATATCGGCTTTTTTGTTTTTAATGTCCCGTCCTAAAATAAGTTTACGAAAAGGAAGCTTATAAATGGACAAAGCAGAAAGATCAAGGATTAAACGAACACAGAAAGATTACACACTCGGCTTTAAATTAGCTGTGGTAGGGCAAGTAGAAAAAGGCGACATGACCTACAAACAAGCCCAAAAGCACTATGGCATACAAGGACGTAGTACCGTCCTAACTTGGCTTAGGAAACATGGTACATTAGACTGGAATACACCGCCAAAGAGCCTAAGAATGCCACACAAAGAAACCCCAGCCCAAATCATAAAAAGACTTGAGCGACAACTGGCTGATGAAAAAA